>DASWRM010000042.1 GCA_036403155.1 Gaiellales bacterium
TGCCGCAAAATTGGCATGGCCGAGCGCGTCGGCCCGCGCATCGCTGAGCGGCCGATCGGGTGACAGCTCCGAAGCGTGTGTGGGCGTTTCGATGGGGCGGCCTCGCGATCCAGGTTTCAACGTCCTCATCGGCGGGACGGCCCCCACTCTTGATCGAAATCCGGCGGTTTCGCATACGGTTCACCGCACGACGCGCGGGTGTGGCGGAATTGGTAGACGCGCCGGCCTTAGGAGCCGGTGGCTTCGGCCGTGGAGGTTCGAGTCCTCTCGCCCGCATCGACGGGCTTCAGGCGGCCTCGCCGTGCCGCCGCTCGTCCAGCTGGAGACGCGTGTCCTCGGGCAGCTCGGTGAACCGGCAGGACGCGCGCCAGCCGCCGGCCGCGCCGCGCGCGACGTCGAGCACCTGCACCTCGCCGGCGATGCCGACGCCGTCATACCGCGTCTCGATACGTAGCCGGTCATGCGGCTGCAGCGGCGCGCTGACCACGAAGCCGATGCCGCCGGGGGAGACGTCGACCACCCAGCCGGTCAGCTCCGTGCCGGCGCCATGGTTCGCGGCCTCGACCACCCACAGCACGGCCGCAGACCTCGCGTCCTCGCGCGTCGACGTCCGGAACGGCTTGCGCCGGCTCACCTCTGCGACGCGCAGATCGGCGGCGAGTCGCGATGCTCCGAGCGGCACGACCTCCTCGACGACGCAGACCAGCGAGAATCCGCCCCGCTCCCGCGACTCGACGGGAATCGTCAGCGACAGCCCGGAGTCGACGTCCACGGCGTCGAGCGTGCAGTGCAGCCGCCCGTCGCGCGCCCCCAGCAGCCGCACGCCGATCGGGCCGCCGTCGGCGCGGATCGCGCGCGCCTCCCACGGCGGGGCGGGCAGCACGTCGAGCGCCATCGCGAGCACGTCGTCCATGCCGCCAGTATCGGCACGAAGCGCCGGTCCCTGCACGCCCGCACGCGACCGGGGGAGAGGGCATGCCCGCTTGGCGGCGCGGCGCTATTCCGCCTACTCGGGCATGTGGAACGCGTACATGCGGCGCGCGTCGATCCGCGCGTACACCGGGCCGGAATCGAGGAAGCTCTCCCAGCCGGCGCCGTACCGCGGCACGTAGATGTCGAGCAGCGCCCGGCGGAAGCCGGCGTGCTCGGCCGCGCGGACGTCGACCGGCACAGCGGTGCCGTGCACCGTGACGCCCAGCTCCTCGCCGGGAAGGTACGTCGCGCGGACCTGGGGGCGCTCGCGGATGTGGCGGAAGCGCACCGAGTCCGGCGAGGAGCCGAAGTGGAAGCTGCCGCGGTAGAAGATGCCGTCGACCGGGCCGACGATCGGCCGGTTGTCCGCCGTCACCGTCGCCAGGGCGAGCAGGCACATGCCCTGCAGCCGGCCGGCCACCTGCTCGGCGTTCATGCGGCGCTCGGGCGTGTGGATCTCGAGCAGGTGCGCGCCGGCCGCGGCGTAGCTGCGGTCGAGCAGCTTCTGGAGCGCGGTGATGTCGCCGGCCGTCTCGTGCATGTCGCGCCGTTCAGCGCCCGGTCGCCACGAGCGCCAGCGTGAAGACGCCGAGCAGCACGCCGGCCGCCGTCATCACCACGGTCCACGTGCGGTCGGGCGGCACGAAATCGCCTCGCATCAGCGCCGACTCGACCGCGCGCTCGCGCACCAGCCCGTAGCCGATGCACGCCGTGCCGATCAGCGCGAAGCCGGCGCCGATCACCTCGTAGGGCCACTGCTCCGTCGCATCGGCGAGCTGTGGCACCACCTTGCCGGCGGCCAGGCTGACCGCGATCGACGTCAGGCCGGTGCGCCACCACGCCAGGTACGTCCGCTCGTTGGCGAGGCGGGTGCGCCGGGTGGCATCCTCCGCGTCGGTGTACCGGCGGCGCTCCTGGGTCACGCCGGCGACCCTAGCACCAGAGCCGGATCGAACGGCCGCGCGGTGGCGCTGTTGGGAGGGTGCGACTAAGGTTAGACGACCGCCCGCCGACGGCCATCGCCGCCGCGGGCGCCTCGCCCATGAAGACCCAACTCGAAGAGCTCGATGCCAATCGCGTACGTCTCACGGTCGAGGTACCGGCCCACGACGTCGATCACGCATTCGAGCATGCGCTCCACGACCTCTCGCAGTCCGTCCGGCTGCCCGGCTTCCGCAAGGGCAAGGCTCCCAAGGGCCTCGTCATGCAGCGCGTCGGCCGTGACGCGGTGATCGAGGAGGCGCTCGAGCACCATCTCTCCGGCTGGTACCGCCGCGCCGTTGCCGTATCTGGCATCGATCCGGTCGACCGCCCCACGATCGACTGGGAGGACCAGCCGGCCGAGGGCGCGGCCTTCAGCTTCAAGGCGGAGGTCGAGGTCAAGCCGAAGCCCGAGGTCACGTCGTACAAGGGCATGTCCGGGGTGCGACCGCCCGTCGAGGTGCCGCGCGAGGCCGTCGACGAGGAGCTCGAGCGTCTCCGCCTGACGGTCGCCGAGCTGAACCCTGCCGAGCGCCCCGCCGAGGCCGGCGACTTCGTCGTCATCGACTTCACCGGCACCCTGGACGGCACGCCGTTCGAGGGCGGCAACGGGACGGACTACGGCATCGAGCTCGGTGCCGGCCGGCTGATCGGAGACCTCGAGCAGGGCCTGGTCGGCATGAAGCCGGGGGAGGAGCGTGACGTGCCCGTCAGCTTCCCGGCCGACTACCCGGCCGAGCACCTCGCCGGCAAGGCTGCGAGCTTCCACGTCGTGATGAAGGACGTCAAGGAGCGGCTGCTGCCCGACCTCGACGACGAGTTCGCGAAGTCCGTCAGCGAGTTCGACACGCTCGCCGAGCTGGACGCCGACATCACCGAGCGCTTCCGCCAGGCGCTGCAGGAGGAGTCGGAGCGCGTCTTCCGGTCGTCGGTGCTCGACGATCTGGCCAAGCAGCTCTCGACCGAGCTGCCGGAGCCGCTCGTCCGCAGCCGGATGACCGACATGACGCGCAGCATGATCGAGTCGCTCGCCCAGCGCGGGATGGAGATGTCCGACTACCTGCGCCTGACCGGCCAGACCGCCGAGCAGATCGTCGAGTCGCTACGACCGCAGGCCGAGGACGCGGTGCGCAAGGACCTCGTGCTCGAGGCCGTCGCCGATGCCGAGGGCCTCGAGATCACCGACGAGATGATCGAGTCGTTCATCCGCGAGCAGGCCACGCAGGGCGGGGAGAACCCCGACGAGCTGGTCGAGCGCCTGATGGGCGACGCGGCCACGCTGACCGCGCTGCGGATCGACCTGCGGCTCCAGAAGGCGCTCGACATCGTGGTCGAAAATGCCAAGGAGATCTCGCCCGAGCAGGCCGAGGCGCGGGAGAAGCTGTGGACGCCCGAGAAGGAATCCGAGGCTGCGGCCGCAAAACCGACAACGATCTGGACCCCCGGCTCCTAGAGCCCGGCGATAGGAGAACCTGAGTGAGCCCACTGATTCCCATGGTGATCGAGCAGACCTCGCGCGGCGAGCGCTCGTTTGACATCTACTCGCGACTGCTGAACGAGCGGATCATCTTCCTGGGGACACCCGTGGACGACCAGATCGCCAACCTGATCGTGGCACAGCTGCTCCACCTGGAGTCGGAGGATCCCGACAAGGACATCTCGCTCTACGTGAACTCGCCGGGCGGCAGCGTCTACGCCGGCCTCGCTATCTACGACACGATGCAGTTCATCAAGCCGGACGTGTCGACGATCTGCGTCGGCATCGCGATGAGCATGGGCGCCCTGCTGCTGGCCGGCGGGGCGAAGGGCAAGCGGATGGCGCTGCCCAACGCCAAGATCCTGATCCACCAGGTCTCGTCCGGCTTCCAGGGCCAGGCGACCGACATCGAGATCCACGCGCGCGAGATCATCGACATCCGCAAGCGGCTCGACAAGATCATCGCCGACCACACCGGCCAGTCGCTCGAGAAGGTCACGCGCGACACCGAGCGCGACTACTTCATGAGCGCCGAAGAGGCCAACGAGTACGGCATCATCGACCGCGTGATCGACAAGCACTGATGGCCCGGCCGACCGACACCAACGAGCAGCTGCTCTGCAGCTTCTGCGGCAAGAGCCAGCGCCAGGTCAAGAAGCTGATCGCCGGCCCGGGCGTGTACATCTGCGACGAGTGCATCGACCTGTGCAACGAGATCATCGACGAGGAGCTGACGACTCCCGTCCAGCTCGATCTCGACAACCTGCCGCGCCCCAAGGAGATCTACAGCGTCCTGAACGACTACGTGGTCGGGCAGGAGGAAGCGAAGCGCACGCTGTCGGTGGCGGTCTACAACCATTACAAGCGCGTGCAGATGTCGGGGCAGACCGAGGGTGACGTCGAGCTGGCCAAGTCGAACATCCTGCTGCTGGGCCCGACCGGCTGCGGCAAGACCCTGCTCGCGCAGACGCTCGCGCGGATCCTCAACGTGCCGTTCGCGATCGCAGACGCGACCGCGCTGACCGAAGCCGGCTACGTCGGCGAGGACGTCGAGAACATCCTCCTGAAGCTGATCCAGGCCGCGGACTTCGACGTCAAGAAGGCCGAGACGGGGATCATCTACATCGACGAGGTCGACAAGATCGCGCGCAAGGCGGACAACCCGTCGATCACGCGCGACGTGTCCGGCGAGGGCGTGCAGCAGGCGCTGCTGAAGATCCTCGAGGGCACGGTGGCGAGCGTGCCGCCCCAGGGTGGGCGCAAGCACCCCCACCAGGAGTTCCTGTCGATCGACACGACCAACATCCTGTTCATCTGCGGCGGCGCCTTCGCCGACCTCGACCGGATCATCGAGCGGCGCGTCGGCCGCAACTCGATCGGCTTCGGGTCGGAGGTGCGGTCGAAGAAGAACCGCGACACGCAGGAGCTGTTCCAGGACGTGATGCCGGAGGATCTGATCGCCTTCGGGCTGATTCCCGAGTTCATCGGGCGCCTGCCGGTCGTGTCCGCGGTGCACCAGCTGAAGAAGGACGATCTCGTGCAGATCCTGCTCGAGCCGAAGAACGCCCTGGTCAAGCAGTACCAGAAGTTCTTCTCCTACGACGGGATCGACCTCGTGTTCACCGACGACGCGCTGAGCGCGATCGCCAACAGCGCGCTCGAGCGCGCGACCGGCGCGCGCGGGCTGCGGTCGATCATCGAGGCGGCGCTGCTGAACGTGATGTTCGACCTGCCGTCGCGCAAGGACGTGAACAAGTGCGTGATCACGCGCGAGACGATCGAGAAGCACATCGACCCGACGCTGGTGACCGAAGGCGGCCACGCCGTCGACGTCACCGCCGAGCTGGGCCAGGAGTCGGCCTAGTCCGAGGTGCCTAGGGGTCAGCCTTCAGGCTGACCCCGGTTCTCGCCGAACCACGACGACTCATCCGCGTCCACGCCCGCTCGCGCACCATCCAGCTGCTTCTCGACGAAGCGGACGTAGGCGTTCACCGCACGAGACGCCGAAGCGTGAAAGCAGCCAAGGGGGTCGTTGCAGAGAATGAACGGAATCGGCGACGCCGCCCCGCAAAGCTCCGCGTGCGCGCTCCAGCGCCATTCATCGGGATGACCGCACAGCCTCCCCCGGACGGGATTGAGCGCTACGTAGCCCAGTGCAGTCTTCAGGTGAGCGTCCGTCTCGATCAAGCGGGAATGGAATGGGCCCTCAAACACGTGACCGGTGGCGTGCAGACGCCGGTTTCGAGCTGACGCATATCTACCGCTCAGCATCGCCATACCGCGAGAGAGCGTCGGCTGCGGCGTCCTCAGGACGAGATGGACATGGTTCGGCATGAGGCAGTAGGAGTACACCTCCCAGCCGTGCCGTCTGGTCGCCTCTGCAAGCAATCCGAGGTAGAGCATGTAATCCGGGTCTCCGTCGAACACGCGGGCGCTGTCGTTTCCGCGTTGTGTGACGTGGTGCGTCGCTCCTGCATAGTCCTGTCTGCGCGGGCGCGGCATGCGGTCGACCGTATCGCCGAGTTGTGACACGAAACCAGACGGGGCGCGTCGGGATTCGGCAACGGTCTGGTGGCAGTTGGGGTTGCGGGCGAAAACCGGGGTCTGCCTGAAGGCAGACCCCAGCTGACCCCGTACACTCTCCGCGCGCATGGTGCATCTGCTCCTCACGCTTGCTGCGCTGGTAGCAACGCCGGCCGCTCCGGCGTCGCAGGTTCATCTCGTCCAGCCCCGCCCCTACGAGCTCTGGGACGGCCGTGTTCGTGGAACCGCAGCGCCGGGCACCGTCGTGCGCCTCTCGGCCGCGGGTCGCACCTGGCTCGTGCCCGCCGGCGCCGACGGCCGCGTCGACTCGCTGCTCGCCCGCGTACCGCTCGGCGATGCCCGGCTGCTCGTTTCCGGCGGCGCCCACGCGCCCGTCTACGGCGTCCCCACCGGCTCGATCCGTCCGCTGCCGGCCGCCACCGTCGACGCCGCACTGTGCCGGCGGCTCGCGGCGCTCGCCCACCTCGCGACGCCGCACGTCTCCATCTACTCCCGATCCGCCGGCGGCCGCCTCGCGGCCTACAACGCCGGCGCCGAGTTCGAGGCCGCCAGCACGCTGAAGCTGCCCATCATGCTGCTCACGCTCGCGAAGAACCACGAGGAGCCCTCCACCTCGGGAATCTGGGATGCCATGGAGCGCATCACCCGCTACTCGGACAACGCCGCCGCCAACGAGCTGCTCGAGCGTGACGGCGGCAGCGACGAGACCGGCGCCGCGGAGATGGTCGAGCTGATGCGCTCGCTCGGCCTGCGTCACACCTACATGGCGGGCGGGTACCTGCTCGACAGCGGCGGAGGCGCCTCGCCGTTCGGCATCGCCGATCCGCCGCCGGCCGCCTACAAGCACACCACCGCCGCGGACATGGCCGAGCTGGCCGGCATGCTGGTCGCCGCGGTCGCCGGCCAGGGGCCGCTCGTCCGACGCGGCGTCGACGCGCACGAGGCGCGGGAGCTGCTCTACCTGATGGTGCACGCACAGGATGCGGGCCTCGTCCCGGCCGGCTCCGGCCGCTGGCCGGTCGCGCACAAGATCGGCTGGCTCGACGACGCGGACGACGACGTCGCGATCGTGTTCGCACCCCGGGGGCCGTTCGTGATCGCGATCTACACCAACGGCGTGGAGGATGGCACGGCGCAGGTCTTCGGCTCTGCCGCCGTCGGCGCGGTCATCCGCGCCGGATAGCTCGACCTCGGGTCGAGGGTCATGTGCGTAGGCGCCGTGCGAACCGGCATGTACCCTTGGTGGCGAGGTGGTCAAGGTCATAGAGCATTTCGGGATGTTGGGGTAGGCTCTTCGGTCGTGAGGTGGGGGCGCTCCATCCGGGTCGTTGCGGCCGTGCTCGCTGCCGGGCTGATCGGCGGCGCGTCGGCGTCTGCCTCGGATGCGACGGCCCCGGTCGTGACCGCGCAGGCCGTCGTCATCGATCCCAAGGGCGCACCCGCAGTGGGCAGCCCTGCGGCCGCCCTCCCGGGGAGTCCGACCGTCACGGTGACCGACTGGAGCTCGCCGGGCGACCAGCCCATGGTCACCCTCGCCTCCGCGACCGGCAGCGCGGCCTCGGTCCACGGCGCCCGCTCGGGCACGGTCGAGCTGGGCGACCTCGCCATCTTCGGCGGTGAGATCCGCCTGCACTCCCTCACCCTGGCCGCGAGCAGCGCCGGCTCGACGATCGATCTCAAGGCCCAGGGGCTCGAGGTGGACGGCACCGCCGTCGACCTGCCGGCCGCGGACGAATCCAGCCCGGTCGGCGACTGGGGCACCCTGACCGCCGGCTATCAGAACAGCGACTCGACCGGCCGCACGGCGATCGGCCTCGTCATCACCCTCCGCGCCGACCATGACGGCCTCCCGGCCGGCAGCACGATCGGCGTCGGCGTGATCACGCTGGCAGCACCGCCGAGCAGCGGCGGCGATGGGGGCGGTGGGGGCGGTGGAGACAACGGCGGCGGAGCGCCCACGCCCACTCCGACGCATCACCACCACCATCGCCACCAGACCGGCGGTCACACGAAGCACGAGCACGGTGCGCAGGGCGGCAAGGGCCACCACCATCGCGTCCGGCACGTCAAGGTGACGCACCCGAAGCACCTCCCGCAGCTCGGCCGCGGGCTGCGCGGCCGCGTGATCGAAGCGGCCGCCGAGCAGATCGGCTGGCCGTATGTCTGGGGCGGAGAGAGCCGGGCCGAGGGCGGGTTCGACTGCTCCGGGCTGGTCGACTACGCCTACGCCGCCGCGGGCCACCCGCTGGCCGGGCGGCCGACCGCCGCAGTGCTCTGGCAGATGGGCGTCCCGATCACGGCCGACCAGCTCCGACCCGGCGACCTCGCATTCCTCGGCGCGCCGTCCGGCCAGCCGTACCACGTCGCGCTCTACGCCGGCAACGGCATGGTGATCGTCGCCTCCGGCCGCGGCCGGCCGATCGCCGAACAACCGCTCGACAGCGCGCCGTGGGACGGCTTCGCCCGGATCTGGGCGCCCGGCGCGGGTCCGCTGCTCAAGCACGCGCGCTGGCTGACCGCCGCGGTGCCGAAGCAGTCGCCGCCGGTCGGCCTGCGCTCCGACGTGATCGCCGCGGCCCGCGCGTCGCGGACGCCGCCGGTCGCCGTCAAGCCCGCACGCACGCGCGCCCAGTCTCCGGCGGCGCCGCCGAAGCGGGATCCCTCGCCGGATCGCGGCTCCGGGCTCGTGACGGTCGCAGACCTGCGGCTGCGGCTCGAGCAGGGCGTCCGCGCCGCGCTCGGCCTGCCCACTGCCTGACCCGCCGCTGGTCAGCGGCCGCTGCGCGAGAACCAGAACCGCTCGACCGCGAAGGCGGCGACGAGCAGCGCCAGCCAGGCGAGGCTCACCTTCGGCTCGAGCACGGAGGGGAGGCTGTGGCTCGTCCACCCGCGCTTGACGACCTGCTCGTTCCAGCCGTCGTTGAACGAGACCGCGACGCCGTAGCAGAACATCAGCGCGAGGTAGAGCGACAGCAGCGCCGGCACCCGCCGGGTGGAGAGAAGCAGGGCGGTGACCGCCAGCATCAGCCCGAACAACCCCTCGTGCAGGCCCAGGTGCACGGACGCGAGGTCGGGCTCCCCGGGCGTCGGCTGACGCGCGCGGATGACGTGTCCGAGCAGCGGGATGTCCTGCGCGTAGAGGCCGACCGCCGCGATCATCCACGGCACCGACCAGATCGCGAGCACGGCGATCACCCGCCGGCGCGCGCGCCCAAGCGGCGGCTCCCGCCGCGACGGCGCCCACCATGTCAGCCAGAGCGCGAGGACGACGCCGGCTGCCGCCGGCGCGTTCGCCCAGCTCGCGGTCAGGTCGGCCTGGTCGACCACCCCGGGGATCGCGACCACGGCGCAGAGCGCGATCGCGAGCCAGGCCAGCGGACCGCGGGCGACGGCGCCGACCAGGGCGATCGCGATCAGGGCGACCGGGAAGTTGAGATAGCTGACGATCCGCGAGGCGGCGCCGCTCGCGCCGGTGTCGTCGAAGTGGTACGTCGCGCCCGGCGGCAGCCGCCAGTAGGTGACCGCCGTTGCGACCCCCACCAGCGCGCACATCGCCCAGATGGCCCGCACTCGCACGGGGCAACACTAACTAGAATCCGCCGCCAATGGACGACGCGCGCCGTGACGAGCTCGAGCGTCGCACCCGCCACCAGCCCGAGGCCGTCGAAGCGCGGCTGTTCGAGCGCTGGGAGCGCGAGTGCGGCTTCTCCGGCGATCCCGCGAGCGATCGCCCGCGGTTCGTGATCGCGCTGCCGCCGCCGAACGTCACCGGCGAGCTGCACATGGGGCACGCGCTGAACGGCTCGATCCAGGACACGCTGATCCGGATGCGGCGGATGCAGGGCCACGACACGCTCTGGATCTGCGGCACCGACCACGCGTCCATCGCGGTGCACGCGGTGATCGAGAAGCAGCTCCGCGCCGAGGGGACGAACCGCTTCCAGCTCGGCCGCGCGGCGTTCATCGAGCGGGTCTGGGAGTGGCGGCGGGCGACCGGCGCCACGATCATCCAGCAGTTCAAGCGGCTCGGCTGCACGCTCGACTACGACCACGAGCGGTTCACGATGGACGAGGGCTACGTCCGCGCGGTGCTCGAGATGTTCGTCCGGCTGTACCGCAAGGGCCTGATCTATCGGGACAACCGGATCGTCAACTGGTGCCCGGGCTGCGGCTCGACCGTGTCAGACCTCGAGGTGCGCCACGAGCACGCGGCCGACGCGCTGTACGAGGTGCGCTACCGGATCGCGGGCACCGACGACTTCCTCACCGGTGCAACGGTGCGGCCGGAGACGATCCTGGCGGACACCGCGGTCGCCGTGCACCCCGACGACGACCGGTACCGCCACCTGGTCGGCAAGACGGCGATCGTGCCGCTGGTCGGCCGCGAGGTGCCGGTGATCGCCGACGAGTACGTGAAGATGGACTTCGGCACGGGCGCCCTCAAGATCACGCCGGGGCACGACCCCAACGACTTCGAGATCGGGCGCCGGCACGGACTGGAGGAGCTGTCGGTGATCGGCTTCGACGGCCGGATGACCGAGCAGGCCGGCGAGTTCGCCGGGCAGCCGGTCGGCGAGGCGCGGCAGAAGGTGATCGACCGGCTGTTCGACGAGCAGCTGCTCGCCGGCGAGCAGCCCTACGAGCACGAGGTCGGCCACTGCGACCGGTCGGGGGACCGGATCGAGCCGCTGATCTCGCTGCAGTGGTTCATGGAGATGCAGTCGCTCGCCGCTGCCGCGAACGCCGAGGTGCGGGGCGGGCGGGCGCGCTTCATCCCCAAGAACCAGGAGAACATCTACTTCCACTGGATGGACAACATCCGGCCGTGGTGCGTGTCGCGGCAGCTGTGGTGGGGGCACCAGATCCCGGTGTGGTACTGCCCCGACGGGCACATGACGGTCGGCACCGAGACGCCCGACGCGTGCGCCGAATGCGGCTCGGCGGAGCTGGAGCGCGACTCCGACGTGCTCGATACGTGGTTCTCCTCGGCGCTGTGGCCGTTCGCGACCCTGGGCTGGCCCGAGGAGACCGAGCGGCTGGCTGTCTACTACCCGGGCAACGTGCTCGTGACCGCGCGGGACATCATCAACCTGTGGGTGGCGCGGATGCTGATGATGGGCCTGGAGTTCATGGGCGAGCGCCCCTTCTCGGACATCTACATCACGTCGATCATCCAGGCAGCCGACGGCCGGCGCATGTCGAAGTCGCTCGGCACGGGTATCAACCCGCTCGACCTGATCGACCGGTACGGGGCCGACGCCACGCGCTACGGGCTGCTGAAGATGAGCTCGACGCAGGACGTGCGGTTCGCCGAGGGCATGCTCGACGAGGGGGCGAAGCTCGCGAACAAGCTGTGGAACGCGTCGCGGTTCGTGCTGCGGCAGATGGACGCGGATGCGCCATCGTCGCCGGTGGAGGCAACGGTCGAGGACCGGTGGATCCTCTCGCGGCTCGCGGGGGCGTCCGACGAAGTGCTCCGGCTGCTGGACGCGTACGAGTTCGCAGCGGCCGTGAAATCGCTCTACGCGTTCATCTGGAACGATTTCTGCGACTGGTACGTGGAGGCGGCCAAGGGCAGGCTGTACGGCGACGACGCGGAGATGCGGCGGTCGGTGTCGTCGACGCTGCTGTGGGCGCTCGAGCGGACGATCGCGCTTGCGCATCCCGTGCTGCCGTTCGTGACCGAGGAGATCTGGAGCTTCCTGCCCGGCGAGCGCGCGATGCTGCTCGCCTCGCCGATGCCGCAGGCCGAGCCCGGCCATCGCGACCCGGAGCTCGAGGACCGGGCGCGGGCCGACATGGAGGTGGTGTCGGAGGCGCGGCGCCTGGCCGGCGAGGGCGAGCGGCCGCAGGTGACGGCGGCGCCGGGGTTCCTGTTCCGCGGGCTGCTCGAACGGGTTGCGGGTGTTGTCATAGTTGAAGACGATGCCGCGACGACCTCCAGCGTGGTGGCCGCGGACGACCGGGCGTCGCTCGCGGCGAAGCTGGCGGCGGCTGTCGCCGAGCGCGACCGGGCGCTCGGGAAGATCGCGAACGAGGGCTTCACGTCGCGCGCCCCCGAGCATGTCGTGCAGGCCGAGCGGGAGAAGGCGGAGCGGTACGCGGCCGAGGTAGCCGAGCTCGAGGGTAGGCTGAAAGGCCTATGACGCGCGTGGTGATGAGCGCCGGCGAGTACATCGAATCGCTCGAGCTGATGGGCATGCATTTCGGGCTCGACCGGATGCATGCGCTGATGGACGCGCTCGGGCATCCGGAGGAGCAGTTCGACGCAATCCATGTGGTCGGCTCGAACGGCAAGAGCTCGACGGTGCGCTTCTGCGAGGCGCTGCTCGAGTCCGAGGGCGTAGGCAGCGGCGCCTACACGTCGCCGCACATCACGACGTTCCGCGAGCGGATCCGGCTGCGCGGCGAGACGATCTCGCCCGAGCTGTACGAGGCGGCCGTCGGAGCCGTGCAGGGCGCGGGGCTCGAGCTGACGCAGTTCGAGGCGCTGACCGGCGCGGCCTTCGTGGCGTTCGCCGAGGCCGGCGTGGCCGTGGCCGTGGTGGAGGCCGGGCTGGGCGGCCGCCTGGATGCGACGAACGTGCTCGCGCGATCGGTCGTGCAGGTGCTCACCAACGTCTCGCTCGAGCACACGGAGCTGCTCGGCTCCACCCGCCAGGCGATCGCGCGCGAGAAGCTGGCCGTCGTGCCCGAGGGCGGCCGTGTGATCGCCGGCGAGCCTGGCTGGGAGGATCTGGTGCCGCAGGCCGAGTGGATGAAGGTGGTCTCGGTCGGCGGGTCGTACCAGGATCAGAACCGCGCCGTCGCCCGGGCGGCCGTCGAGGCCGCGCTCGGCCGGCCCGTCGACCCGGAAGCCATCGAGGACCTGCAGGTGCCTGGACGGCTCGAGGTGCGCAGCCGCCACCCGCTCGAGATCTGGGACGGCGCGCACAATCCGGCGGGCATGCAGCGACTGGTCAGCGAGCTTCCGGCGCTGCTCGGGGATCGCCACGCGGTGGCCGTGTTCTCGGCTCTGGCGGAGAAGGATGTCGCGTCGATGATCTCGCTGCTGCGGACGGTCTGCCCGACGATCGTCGCGACCAGCTCGACGAACGCGCGGGCCCTGCCCTCAGACGCCGTCGCGTCGCTCGCCGGCGGCCCCGCGGCGGAGGATCCGCGCGAGGCGCTCGAGGCCGCGCGGGTGCTGGCCGGGCGCACCGGCGCCGTCGTCGTGTGCGGGTCGCTGTACCTGCTGCACGACCTGGCGACGGCGTAGCGCCCGGTCGCCGCCCGGCGCCGTGTGCGGCTGTTACACAGTCGTCACACCGCGGTCACGCCCACACGCCAGGGGTTGGTCTCCAACAATTGGGGTGGGGTGCGTTTTCGCCCAACCAGGCGGACGATGCGTCGCAATGTCGTCACGAGATGCTCACGCGCACACGACGGGAGTCGGACACCGTCACGCCGGCTGTGATGGTCGCGTGACCGCTGCGTGTCGCACTCGACCGCGCATCGGCGGGCGTCCGTTGCGCTCCGACCGACCGGCACCCTAGACTCCCCGGACAGGCGTGACGCTGCTGGCAACCTCATCGACGTCCTCGAGCTCCGGCCCGTTCTCCGGCATCGGGAACTTCTTCAGTTCCGGATACTTCACGGCCATCGAACGCGTCGGCGCGCTGTTCGTGATCGCCATCTGGCTGGCGCTCGCGTTCTGGACGGCCAAGGACGCGCGCCGGCGGATCGACGACCAGGTGATCGTCGCCGTGTGCGTCGCCGCCGCCGTCCTCTTCGGGCCGCTGGGCGTGATCATCTACCTGTTCCTGCGGCCGCCGGAGTACCTCAGCGACGTCCGCGAGCGCGAGCTCGAGATCCGGGCCATGGAGCGCCGCCTCGGCGCCGACCACGTGTGCCCGTACTGCCGCAACCCGGCCGAGCCGAGCTTCCTCTCATGCCCGCACTGCGGCACCAAGCTGAAGAACGCGTGCCGTCGCTGTAAGAGCCCGCTCGACCCTGACTGGCGGCTCTGCCCGTACTGCGAGACGGCCGTCACCGGGGCGTCGCCGCCCCGCGCCCGCGACGTGGTCACCGGGCGCAGCACCACCGAAGCCTGACCTCGGCGGTGGCGGGCTTCGCGCCGGAGGGGCTCGACGCGATCCGGGCATGGCTCCGGGGCTGGGTCGACAGCGGACGGCTCGCGAGCGCGCACGTTCTGGTCGCCTGCGACGGCGAGCCGGTGCTGTCGTTCGGATACGGGGGAACCGCGCCGCCGATCGGCGACGACACCGTCGTCCGCATCCACTCGATGACCAAGCCGATCAGCGCTGTGGCGGCGCTTCAGCTGATCGAGCACGGGCAGCTGCGGCTCCACGACCCCGTCTCCCGGTACATCCCCTCGTTCGCGGGCCTCCGGGTCAACCGCGGCCGCAGCGGCGAGACGCTCGATCCGGTGCCCGCCACCACGCCGATGACGGTCTGGCACCTGCTCACTCACACCGCTGGCTTCACCTACGGCGAGGGCAACGCGGGAGCCGTGTCGCGGCTGTACGAGGAGCACCGATGCGATTTCGGTCCCGGTGACGGCCCGCTCGCCGAGGGCGTAGCCCGGCTCGCGCGGCTGCCGCTGCTGTTCGAGCCGGGGACCGCCTGGAACTACGGCGTGGCGAGCGACGTGCTCGGGCGGGTGATCGAGGTGGCGGCCGGGCGGCCGCTCGACGAGGTGATCCGCCGGGAGATCCTCGAGCCGCTCGGCATGGGCGATACGACGTTCCGCGTCGGCGAGGTGGCGCCGGGCCGGCTCGCGCCGCTCCACGAGGCGGGGGACGACGGCCTTGCGGTTGCCGTCGACACCGCGGACGAGCTCGTGATCCCCCCGCACCGGCTGACGCTGTCCGGGGGCGGCGGTCTGCTCTCGACCAGTCGCGACTATTTCCGCTTCGCGGAGATGCTCCGCCGCGGAGGGACGCTCGACGGGGCCACCCTGCTGCGGCCCGAGACGGTCGCCGAGATGACCCGTAACCAGCTCCCGGGTGACCTCGAGCAGCTCGACGAGGCGACGTTCGGCGAGGTCTCGATGGCCGGCGTGGGGTGGGGCTACGGCCTCTCCGTCGTCACGGATCCAGACAAGACGGCGTGGCGATGCGCCCCGGGCGAGTTCGGCTGGGGCGGGTACGCCAGCACCGCGTTCTGGATCGACCCCGTCCACGACGTCACGGTGGTCTTCATCACCCAGCTGATCCCCTCGGACCGCCATCCGCTCCGCGGGCAGCTCCGCGGGCTGGTGGCGGACGCGTGGTCCGGTACGCCGTAAGCTTCGGCACTCCCGACGCAAGGAGACCACATGGCCGACCTGGAGCGCACGTTCGTGATGATCAAGCCCGACGCCCATGGACGCCGGCTGTCCGGTGAGATCCTCGCGCGCTTCGAGCGGCGCGGCTTCGCGCTCCGCGGGCTGAAGCTGCTTCGCGTCAGCCGCGACCAGGCCGCCCAGCACTACGCCGAGCACGAGGGCAAGCCGTTCTATCCCGACCTGGTCGAGTTCATCACCTCCGCGCCGGTCGTCGCCATGGTGCTCGAGGGCCCCGCCGCCGTCTCCACGGTGCGCACGATGATGGGCGCCACGAACCCGCTCGATTCCGCGCCGGGCACCATCCGGGGCGATTACTCGCTCGAGATCGGCGAGAACGCGGTGCACGGATCCGACTCGCCGCAGTCGGCCGAGCGCGAGATCCCGATCTACTTCACCGAGGACGAGCTGGTCTGACCGCCCTCCGGCGCATCGGGCGGCTGACGCTCGCATCACGCTCTCCGCAGCGCCGCGCCATCCTCGAGCAGCTGGGCGTCGACTTCGCGGTGGTCGAGCCGCGGTACGAGGAGATCGACCCACCCGGGGAGCGGCCGGAGCAGCTCGTCCTCACCCACGCCGTGGGAAAGGCGCGCTCGGTGGACGCGCCGCTCATCCTCGGCGTCGACACGACCGTTGCGATCGACGGCGAGAGCCTCGCCAAGCCGGCGGACGAGAGGGAGGCCGCGGCCATGCTGGGGCGCCTGGCCGGGCGCACGCACACCGTCTACTCCGGGCTGTGCCTGCGCCGAGGCGCTGCCGAGGTCGTGCGGCTGGCCGCGACGGCCGTCACCTTCCGGGAGCTGGGCGCCGACGACGTCGCGTGGTACGTCGCGCTCGGCGAGTGGCGCGGGCGTGCGGGAGGCTACGCCGTTCAGGGCGCGGGGGCGGCGCTCGTCACCGAGATCGCCGGCGATTACACCAACGTCGTCGGCCTGCCGGTGCCGGCGCTGATCGACGCCGTGGGCCAAGCCGGCGAGACGACCGGCTGCTAGACTGCGCTGCCGCCAAACGCCACCAATAGCAGCGGCTTTTCCGAAAGGACCGTCGATCGGGATCTTCAATTCACTGACCGGCTTCGGTGGCCGCGACATGGCGGTCGACCTTGGCACCGCCAACACGCTCGTCTACGTCCGCGGACGGGGGATCGTGCTGTCCGAGCCGTCGGTGGTCGCGATCGACCAGCGTACCGGCGACGTGCACGCCGTCGGCATCGAGGCCAAGCGCATGCTCGGGCGGACGCCGGGCGACATCCAGGCCATCCGTCCGCTCAAGGACGGCGTGATCGCCGACTTCGACGTGACCGAGCAGATGCTGCGGCACTTCATCCAGAAGGTGCACCAGAACCGCTGGGCGCACCCGCGCGTCGTCGTCTGCGTCCCATCCGGCGTGACGGGCGTCGAGAAGCGCGCGGTGGAGGAGGCGACGTACTCCGCCGGCGCGCGTCAGGCGTACCTGATCGAGGAGCCGATGGCCGCCGCGATCGGGGCCGGGCTGCCCGTCTCCGAGCCGACCGGCAACATGATCGTCGACATCGGCGGCGGCACCACCGAGGTGGCGGTGATCTCGCTCGGCGGCATCGTCGTCTCGCAGTCGATCCGCGTCGGCGGCGACGAGCTGGACGAGGCGATCATCGAGCACGTCAAGCGCGAGTACAAGCTGATGATCGGCTCGCAGACGGCCGAGGAGGTCAAGCTCGAGATCGGCTCCGCGTACGAGCTGCCCGAGGAGGTCGAGGCCGAGATCCGTGGCCGCGACCTCGTGTCCGGGCTGCCGAAGACCGTCGTGCTGTCCAGCGCCGAGGTGCGCCAGGCGCTCGAGGTGCCGCTCTCCCAGATCATCGACGCCGTCAAGCAGACGCTCGACAAGACGCCGCCGGAGCTGGCCTCCGACATCATGGACAGGGGCATCGTGCTCGCCGGCGGCGGCGCGCTGCTGCAGCGGCTGACCGAGCGGATCCGCAACGAGACACAGATGCCGGTGCACCTTGCCGAATCGCCGCTGACGTGCGTCGCCGTCGGCTCCGGCCGCTCGCTCGAGGAGTTCGACGCGATCCACCGAGCGAACCAGGCCTACGCCAGCCGCCGGCGCAACGGCCGGCGCAGCTACAGCTACTAGCCTTTCGGGCTGCGCCAACGGCGGCGTTGCGGCTCGGTCACGCTGCGCGTGGGAGGAGTTTGACACCGGACCCGTGGGGTGCACCGTCGCCGTGACGGGTGCGTTGCGAAGAGCTCCGCGGACGCAATCGCCGCAGGGCGGCCGAAGCGCTCAGTACGCTGCGCTCTCGTGCCGCTGCTCTCGGGTCCCATCAGCTACGCCCAGGCCATCATCCTCGGCCTGCTCCAGGGCTTCTCCGAGCTGTTCCCGATCTCCAGCCTCGGCCACAGCGTGATCCTCCCGCACCTGCTCGGCTGGGACATCCACCAGAACGACGAGTACTTCATCACCTTCCTCGTCGCGACCCACCTGGCGACCGCGATCGTCCTCTTCGTCTTCTTCTTCCGCGACTGGATGCGGATCCTCACCGGCATGTGGCGCTCGCTCGTCGAGCGCCAGATCACCGACGACAACACGGACGCGAAGCTCGGCTGGCTGCTCGTGATCGGCACCGTCCCCGCCGGCCTGCTCGGCCTGCTGCTCGAGGACAAGCTGCGCAGCGCCTTTGCCTCCGGACAGTCGGCGGCGTTCTTCCTGATCGTGAACGGCGTGATGCTCTACGCCGCCGAGCGGCTGCGGCGCCGTGCCCCCGAGGTGGAAAGCGCCGACGAGCCGATGGCCTCCGACGCCCGCATCGCGCGCCGCATGTCGTATCGCGACGCCGTCGCCGTCGGCGCCGCCCAGGCGCTCGCGCTGATCCCCGGATTCTCGCGCAGCGGCGCGTCGATGGGCGGCGGGCTGCTCGTCGGCCTCTCCAACGAGGGCGCCGCCCGCTTCTCGTTCCTGCTCGCCACCCCGATCATCGGCGCCGCCGCGCTGCTGAAGCTCCCCGACCTGTTCGGCTCGACCGGCAACGGCGTCCGCGGGCCGGCGCTCGCGGCATCGCTGTGCTCGGCCGTCACCGCCTACTTCTCGGTCAAGTTCCTCGTCCGGTACTTCGAGACCAACCGCCTCACGCCGTTCGCCGTCTACTGCGTGGTCGCGGGCGTCGCCTCGTCGCTCTGGCTCTGGCTGACCTAGTCCCGCGCGCCGTCGCCTGAGGCCTTCGGCCCCGACTGGAACCACGCGAACACAAAGCAGCCGATGCCGACCAGGATCGCGGCGATCCCGTGCTTCACGTGATGGTGGCTCGAGCCTGCGTCGTGCCCGAGGAAGTCCGGGAACGGCAGCGACTTCGCCGGCACGGCGAGGTAGATGATGCCGACGGCGATGAGAACGATCCCGGCGGCGATGCCGAGGATCACGAGCGGTCGTCTGTTCACTGAGCTCTCCCGATCGAAGGTTCTCCGCCAGGGTACCCCTGCCGGCACGCCTTGGCGACGCGCAGAAGCCCCTGCTAACGCCGACTTAACACCGCTCACGTAGACTGCCGCTTCCGACCGCCTTTTGACGTGTGCTGATCGGCAAGAACCGACATCTCCGGCGGCGGGCCGTGATCGGCCTGCTTCTCGCGGCCTCGCTCACGCTTCTGACGCTCTCCTTCCGGCAGGGCTCCCAGGGCGGGATCGGCGCCATCCAGCGCGGCGCGCTGGCGGTCACGGCACCCGTTTCGCAGGTGACCACCCGCGTCACCCAGCCCTTCGTCGACGCGTGGGACTGGACGAGCGGTCTGATCGACGCACGCTCCCAGAACGCCGAGCTGAAGCGCAAGCTGGCCGAGGCCGCCGCCGCCAACCAGAAGCTCCAGCAGCTGCAGTACGAGCTGGCCCAGGACGACAGCCTGATCAAGTTCACCGAGGACTCGAAGATCGCCTCCCAGTACGACTACGTCGGCGCGTCGGTGATCCGGCAGGTGCCGAACGCCTACAGCCAGACGATCACCATCGACGTGGGCAGCTCGCAGGGCGTCGCCGTCGACGACCCCGTCGTCGCGCCGGCCGGTGACAGCGACCAGTTCGCGGGATTGATCGGCCGGGTGACCGCCGTCACCCCTGGAGCCGCGAACGTCCAGCTGATCCTCGATGCCGACACGGCCGTATCCGCACGCGTGCAGGGCGGCACCGTCCACGGACTGGCGATGCCGTCCGACGGCGACCCCGGCGTGCTCAGCCTGAAGATGGTGCCGCAGGAGGAGCAGGTGTCGACCGGCCAGGTCGTCGTGACCGCAGGGCTTCAGTCCGGCCGCCTGCAGTCGCTTCTGCCGGCCGGCATCCCGATCGGCCAGATCACGAGCGTCAGCCAGGACGAGAACTTCCCGGACAAGAGCATCCAGGTGACGCCGTTCGTCGACTTCGGCAGCCTCGACCGCGTGCTCGTGCTCAAGGTGCAGGGCTCGTGATCCGCGACGCGCTGAAGATCGCGATCGCCATCTTCGTGCTGGCCGTCCTGCAGCTCTCCGCGATGCCGCAGCTCGTCCCCGGGCCGGCGGGACCCGACCTGCTGCTCGTGCTGGTGGTCATGGTGGCGCTGCTGCGCGGCGCCGAGGCGGCCGCGTACACCGGCTTTGCCGCCGGCCTGCTGCTCGACGCGATGGTGGTCGGGCGGCTGGGGCTTACGTCGCTGCTCTACATCGGGGCGGGGCTGTGGGTCGCGTTTCGGGTGGAGCCCGGCGACCAGGTCGTGGCGACGCTGCCGTCGCCTCCCCGCCCGGCCGTTCGGGTGGCCTACGTGCTCGCAGCCGCCGTGCTCGTCCAGTTCGCCACGGCCGCGGCACACGTGCTGCTCGGCGACAGCTACCCCGTGCGGTACGAGCTCAGCACCGTGATCGTCCCCACGATCGTCGACACCGCCCTCGCCGCTCTGCTGCTCGTGCCCCTGCTGGGCCGGCTCCTGCCGTACCGATTGAGACTCGATGGTTACCCAGTCACCGCCCTCTAGGCCGGAGCCGCCGCCGGATCAGAACCAGCTGGTGATCCGGGCCGCGGCGCTGGGGCTGGTGGCGGCTGTCCTGTTCGGCGTCCTCATCTTCCGGCTCTGGGCCCTCCAGGTGCTGCACTCCGACCACTACGTCGCCCAGGCGAACCAGAACGAGGTGCGCCAGCTGGCGCTGCCCGCGCCGCGCGGCGAGATCGTCGACCGCACCGGCGTCCCGCTCGTGACGAACACGAGCCACGTCCTGGCCGAGGTGAACCCGGCCGGCCTGCCGGGATCTGTCGACTGCACGACCTTTCCCGCGGACGCCCAGTCGACGTGCGCGGCGGTCGTCCACGACACGCCGCCCGGCGCAGTTCCGCGGTGCGCCGCGCTGCCGCTGCAGGTGCGCTGCGTCGAGCTGGCCCACCTGGGCAAGGTGCTCGGCCTGAAGAAGCACGCCATCTGGACCGCCTACGAGCACACCCTGTACGTCAAGGCCGACGGAAGCGGCGGGTGCGTCCCGAGCAGCACGTCCACCTGCTACGTCGTCAACGCCGGCGCGTCGATCCCCATCGCGACCGCCACGGAGCCGCAGGTGGCATACGTGCTGGAGCGCCGCTCGCAGTTCCACGGCGTCCAGTTCCTCCAGACCACCCAGCGGCAGTATCCGTTCCACGAGCTGGCCGCAAACGTGCTCGGCTACGTCAGCCAGATCTCCCACGGCGAGCTGAAGGATCCGAACTTCCACGACGTCACGACCGGCTCGGACGTCGGCCAGGCGGGCGTCGAGTACGCCTACGACAGCAAGCTGCGCGGGATCGACGGCGTGCTTCAGCAGAACTACGACGCGAGCGGCCGCGCAGTGGGGCAGGCGTACGTCCAGCAGGCGGCCCAGCCCGGCGAGACGCTGAAGCTGACGATCGACTACCGCCTCCAGAAGATCGCGCAGCGGGCGATCGCGTACGGCATCCAGGTGGCGCACTCGAACGCCGAGCCCTACGCCCACACCGGGGCGCTGGTCGCGATGAACCCGCGGACCGGCGCGATCCTCGCGATGGCGTCGTACCCGGGCTATGACCCCTCCGTGTTCCTTCCACCGGCGAAGGGCGCGGCGCGGCTCTACAGGGACACCTACAACCAGCCGCTGGTGGACAAGACGCTCGAGCCGAAGTCCCCCGGCTCGACGTTCAAGTCGATCACGGCAGCCGCGGCATGGAACGCCGGCCTGCTCGGCCCGGGGTCGACGCTCGGCTGTCCCGGCGAGTTCCGTGTGCCGGGCGACACCTCCGGCCAGGTGTTCCACAACTGGACGACCGCGGACTCCGGGACGGTCGACATGCCGACGGCCCTCGAGATCTCGTGCGACACGTTCTTCTACCAGCTCGGCTATCGCTTCTACCAGGGCCCGAGCCAGGGCATCGAGTTCCAGAAGCAGATCCGCCGCTTCGGCTTTGGCACGCCCCCGCCGCTCGACATCCCGGTGCCGTCCTACGACTCTGGCCTGGTGCCCGATCCGGTGTGGAGGATCCAGACCTACTCCAACGCACTCGACCAGGCCTGGAACCCCGGCTACGACATCCAGATGGCGATCGGTCAGGGCGACCTGACCGTCTCGCCGCTGCAGCTCGCGGTCGCCTACAGCGCAATCGCGAACGGCGGCACGCTGGTCACCCCGCACGTCGGCCAGGCCTGGGTGGACGACTCGGGAGCGTCGCATGCGATTCACTTCCGCCCGCAGCGGGACCTGCACCTCTCATCCGAGCTGGTCGCCGAGATCCGCCGCGGGCTGTATGAGGCGAGCCACGGCAGCCAGGGCACGTCGACGTCGGTGTTCGGCAGCTTCCAGCCCGCCGTGGCGGGCAAGACCGGCACCGCCGACCACCTCGACAAGCACGGGCACGACGCCCCGCCGAACGCCTGGTACGCCTCGATGGCGCCGTGCGACCTCAGCTCGTGCAACCCAAAGCTCGTGGTCGTGGCGCTGATCAACGACGGCGGCCACGGCGGCGTCTCGGCGGCGCCTGCGGCGCTGCAGCTGTTCCAGGCGTACTTCCACCCCCAGGCCCAGAAGCTGATCAAGGTCGTCGGCACGGACGCCTCCCGCTGATGCGGTACTACCTCCGACATCTCGACTTCATGCTGGTGGCCACGGCGCTGGCCATCACCACCTACGGGCTGTGGATCCTGCGCAACGCGACGCGCAACGACGTGGCCGGCAATCCGTCGTACTACTACGACCGGCAGCTCGCATACGCGGTCGTCGGCGTGGTCGGCATGGTGATCATCTCGACGGTGCCGCCGCGGCTGTTTCGGCGCGTCCATCCGTTCCTGTACGCGTTCGTCCTGGCCTCGACAGCGGTGGTGCTGGTGATCGGCACGAGCGTGCAGGGCGGTCAGCGATGGATCAACCTGGCGCTGTTCCAGTTCCAGCCCTCGGAGCTCGGCAAGCTGCTCCTGATCGTCGGCCTGGCCGCGCTGCTCGCCTCCCGGCGCCATGCGTGGAGCCCGACGCGGCTGACGTGGGGGGCGATCGCATACATGTTCCTCCCGGCGCTGCTCGTGTTCGCGGAACCGGACTTCGGGACGGCGCTCGTCTACGCCGCGGTCACGCTGGGGATGCTGTTCGTGCTGGGCGCGCCCTGGAGGCACTTCGCCTGGTTGGGCCTGGGCTTCGTGGTGATGATCGCGCTGGTCTTCTCGATCCTTCCCGGACTCGGCGTCCCGGTGCTCAAGCAGTACCAGCAGGACCGCCTGACCGCCTTCCTGCACCCGACGTCGAGCAACGTCCAGGCGGACGGCTACCACCTCTACCAGTCGATGATCGCGGTCGGTCACGGGGGCACGACCGGCACCGGGTACTCCGGCGCCACCCAGACCCGCCTGAACTACCTGCCCGAGCACGCGACCGACTTCATCTTCTCGGTGGTGGGGGAGGAGCGCGGATTCATCGGCGCGGTATGGCTGCTCGGGCTCTACGCGTTGCTGATCTGGCGCGGCCTGCGTGTGATCGCGGTGTCGCGGTCGACGTTCGGCAGCCTCGTCGCGGCGGGTATCGTCAGCATGCTCACGTTCCAGATCTTCATCAACATCGGCATGACGATCGGCATCGCACCCATCACAGGCATCCCGCTGCCATTCATGAGCTTCGGCGGAACGCACACGATCACGAACCTGCTCGCGATCGGCGTTCTCCAGGCGATCCACGTCCACGCCTACCAGAGCGACGACCCGGTCTATGCCTAGCGCGGCCAGCGGGGTGTTCGGCTCGGTGAGGATGCTGAGCGGCGCGCTCGGCGACGTGCGGAAGGGCTCCGGCGAGCAGAAGCCGATCCTGCTGTGCGGACAGAGCGCGCCGCTCGATGCGCTGATGGCGGCGCTCGGCGCGAAGGGCAGCCCGGCGGTGCAGCTGTTCGCGGTGCGGCGGCTCGCGAAGGACGACGCGTCGCGACTGTCGCGGGCGTCGGTGGCGGTCTACGGCGGCGAGGTGATCTCGGGGCTCGACGACCAGACGCGCGACGATCTGGCGGTGATCGGCCGGGCGAACGCGCCGAAGATCGCGATGCTCGAGGCGCTCGACCTCCCCAGCCGGGCCGTCACCGCGGCCGGCCGCGTGCGGGGCGTCGAGCCGAACGACGTGCTTCCGTACCGGCAGGGACACTTCCCCGTGGAGCAGGCGATGGACATGCTCGCCACGCGAGTCGGGCCGAGCGGCCCGTGGGTGGCGTCGCAACTCCCCGCCCTACGGTCGCGGATCGTCGACGAGCTGATCGAGGCGGCCGCCCGCCGAAACGCCAAGGCGGCGCTGATGATCTTCATCCCGGGGGCCGACATGCCGGTCCTGACGGCGGTGCAGATGCGGCTGGTGCTGCAGATCGCCGCATGCCACGGCCAGAAGGTGTCGCCCGACCGGGCGATCGAGCTGCTCTCGGTGCTCGGCGCCGGGTTCGGCCTCCGCATGATCGCCCGCGAGGCGCTCGACCTGATCCCGGTGGCCGGCTGGGCGGTGAAGAGCGGGATCGCGTACTCCGGCACGCGGGCGCTCGGGAGGGCGGCGGACGAGTACTTCGGCCGGGGTGCGGTCGCCGACGTTTCACGGCTGCGCTCCATCGCCGAAGGGCTGCGGTACGAGGTGGAGGAGCTGCTGAAGAAGCGCTCCGGGTCGTAGCGCGGCTACCGAGGCTCGGTGGCGCCGACGCGGATCACCGTCCGCGACCGCAGAGCACTTGCCAGAGCGACCGCCGGCGCGCCGATGACGGCGAGGCTGGCGAGGACGAGCGCGGCGAGCACGACCATGTCCGGGCGACTAAACCGCCTGGCTGAAAACGTGTCGCAAAGGTTCTGTGAAGGTTCGGAAAGTTACGTGTTCCGACGGTCGCCGAGCCAGTCGTCGACGGCTTCCTCGTCCCACAGCATGCGACCGCGGAAGTAGGCCACCGGGCTCGGGAACCCCTCCTGCTGTGCATGCGAGACCACCTCGCCAAGCCGAATCTCCAGCTTGCGAGCCAGTTGTTCCCGATCGATCAGCGCTATCAGCCGAGCCCCCGGCTGCTGCGTCACTGCCCCCACGAATATCCCCCCGGATCTCGAGAATCCACCATAACACCGCACCGGCCGCAATGGGGCTCCGGCGGCTGTCCGGCCGGAGAGAAGCCTCGACCATGGGTCGAGGCTTTCTGGCTCTCGACGCCGCCCGCGATAGCATCTCGGCGATGCCCTCACTCCTCGACCAGAAGATCGAGGCCGTTCTGGAGACGGTGCAGAAGCCGTCCCGCTACATCGGCGGCGAGGCGAACCAGGTGACGAAGCCCACGGCCACCCGGCTCGTGGCCCTCTGCTACCCGGACGCCTACGAGATCGGCATCTCCAACCAGGCGCTCCAGATCCTCTACGCACAGGTCAACCGGCGCGAGGCCTTCGCCGCCGAGCGTGTCTACTGCCCGTGGCCGGACATGGCGGACGCGATGCGGGCGGAGGGCATCCCGCTGTTCACGCTCGAGAGCTGGCGCCCGGTCGTCGAGGCCGACGTCCTCGGCATCACGCTGCAGGCCGAGCTGACGTACTCGAACGTGCTGGAGGTGCTCGACCTGGCCGGGATTCCGATCCGCGCGGCCGACCGCGGCCCGTCCCATCCGATCGTCCTCGCCGGAGGCCCCAGCGCCTCGAACCCCGCGCCGATGTCACCGTTCTTCGACGCCTTCTTCATGGGCGAGTCCGAGGAGGCGTTCGAGGCTGTGCTCGCCGCGATCGACTTGTCGCCCGACCGGGCAACGCGCCTGCGGCGCCTGGGGGAGATCCCGTACGTCCACGTGCCGGCGGCCGGCCGGACGCCCGTCGAGCGCGCCATCTACACGGAGTTCGGCATCGAGACGCAGCCGACCGCGCCGGTCGTGCCGTACTCCTCGGCGATCTTCTCCCGCGCGTCGGTCGAGGTGATGCGGGGATGCACGCGCGGCTGTCGGTTCTGCCATGCGGGCACGTGGTACCGCCCGGTGCGCGAGCGGCCCGCCGACCAGGTGATCGAGGCCGGCATGGCGCAGCTCAGCTGCACCGGCTACGACGAGCTGTCGCTCACCAGCCTCGCGACCAGCGACTACACCGACGTCGTCGCCGCCATCGAGGGCATCAAGCAGCTTGCCCCCGACCTGCACCTGTCGCTGCCCTCGAACCGCGTCGACACGGGGCCGGTCGCGCTGACGGCGGCCGCGAACGCCCGGCAGTCGTCCATCACGCTCG
Source organism: Gaiellales bacterium (assembly GCA_036403155.1). Taxonomy (GTDB): domain Bacteria; phylum Actinomycetota; class Thermoleophilia; order Gaiellales; family JAICJC01; genus JAICYJ01. Next base: position 25,980 of record DASWRM010000042.1, read on the forward strand.
CCCCCGAGGCGGCCACGCAGCGGATGCGCGACATCATCTGCAAGACCATCACCGACGAGATGATCGAGGCGGCGATCGAGGCCGCATTCCGGGCCGGGTACTCGAGCCTGAAGATGTACTTCATGATCGGCCTGCCGCGCGAGACGCACGACGAGGTGCAGGGCATCGTCGACCTCGGGATCCGCGCGCGCGAGATCGGCCGGGCGGTGGGCGGCCGGTTCTCCGTGCACGTCAGCGCGTCCAACTTCGTGCCGAAGCCGCACACGCCGTTCCAGTGGGAGGGCATGGCGCCGCGCGACCAGCTCGCCGCCAAGCAGGCGTACATGCGCCGCGCGATGCCGACCCGCCAGATCCGCCTGTCGCTGCACGACCTGCGCACCTCGATGCTCGAGGGCGCGCTGTCACGCGGCGACGAGCGGACGGCCGACGTGATCGAGTCGGCATGGCGCGCCGGCGCCCGGTTCGACGCGTGGACGGAGATGTTCCGGGAGGCCGCCTGGCACGACGCGTTCGCCGCCGCCGGCACCACGATGGACGAGCAGGCAAACCACGAGTACGGGGAGTGGGACGAGCTGCCGTGGGACCATGTGCGAAGCGGCGTCTCCAAGGAGTTCCTGCTCGACGAGTGGTGGCAGAGCAAGGCCGAGATCGCGACCGGCGACTGCCGGTGGGACGGCTGCGCGGACTGCGGCGCGTGCTTCGGCGCGGTGCGCAACCTGCTCGTCAACTAGCGCACGGTCACCCCGGTCGCGGGTCGCAAACCCCGCCTGGCAGCGCCTCGACCGACCGCCCCGCTACACTTAACCCCGACGGAGCGATCCGCAGCCGGGGTGCAGTCGAGCCCCCAGGCGCCGCTCCAGCCGAGATTTCCTCTCAAGTGAGCATCCTCTTTGACATATCGCTTCACGTTCGCGGTGCGGGGCCGGGCACGGTTCCTCTCACACCTCGAAACCGTTGACACATTGCTCTCGGCGATCCGCCGGGCCGGCTACCAGGTGGCACTCTCCCGCGGCATGAGGCCGCGGCCGGTGATCGCCCTGGCGCTGCCCCGCGCGGTCGGCGTCGAGAGCGAGGGAGAGCTGGCCGACGTCGAGCTGACCAGCGATCCCGCCCCGGCCGAGCTGCGCGAGCGCCTCGCACCGCAGCTTCCCGCCGGGCTCGAGCTGCTCGGCGTCGAACCCGCCGAGGGCAAGCAGGCAGCGTCGCGCGTGCGCGCCGTCCACTACCAGATAGAGGCCGGGGCTGGGCTCGACTGGGACGACGCCGTCGTCCGCTACCTGGCCGCCGACGAGGCGCTGGTCACCCGCACGGCCCCCAAGAAGGCCGACAAACGGGTCGACGTGCGCCGGTTCTGTACGGCCGTCGAGCCGACCCCCGGCGGGCTGCATGCCGAGATCGAGCTCACCGACGCCGGCACCGCCCGGCCGGAAGAAGTCGCAAACGCGGTCGCCGCCACCATCGGCGCGACCCCCACCATCACCCGGATCGTGCGCACGGAGATCGTGCTGCGCGATGCCGCGGTAGGAGTTCATACGTGACAGTCATCGCAAACACCACCAAGACCATCCTCATCTCGGTCGATCTCTCGGAGCTGCGGGTCGCCGTGCTCGAGGAGGGCCGCACCGTCGAGACCTACATCGAGCGCCGCGGCGCCGGTTCCATCGCCGGCAACATCTACAAGGCCCGGATCGACAACATCCTGCCCGCGATCGACGCGGCGTTCGTCGACTTCGGCGCACCCAAGAACGGGTTCCTGCAGGTCAAGGACGTCGTCGTCCCCGGCATGAGCGCCACCACGCGCCGCCGCAAGAAGATCTCGGACGTCCTCTCGAACGGCCAGGACATCCTGGTGCAGATCGAGAAGAACCCGATGAAGACTAAGGGCGCCCGCGTGACGATGGAGCTCTCCATCGCCGGCCGCTTCCTGGTGCTGACGCCCGGGGGCGAGGGATCCGGCGTCAGCAAGCGCCTGCCCGACGGCGAGCGCGAGCGGCTCCGCAAGCTGGTCAAGCAGCTCGAGACCGACGACGTCGGCGTCATCGCGCGCACCGCGGCGGCCGGCGCGACGCTCGAGGACCTCGAGCGGGACCTGCGGTTCCTGCGCAAGATCTGGGCCCAGGTCGAGGCGCGCGCCAAGTCGGCGCCCTCCAAGTCGCTCGTCCACCAGGACGGCGACCTCTCGCTGCGCGTGATCCGCGACCTGCTGACCCGCAACGTCGACAAGGTGGTCGTCGACTCCGAGCGGCAGTACCGCCGCATCCTCGGTTGGGTGCGCACCACGCAGCCGGAGTTCGCCGACCGCATCCACCTGCACTCCGGCAGCCAGCCGCTGTTCGAGCAGTACGGCGTCGAGGCGGCGATCCGGTCGACCCTGAACCGGCGCGTCGACCTGCCGTCAGGCGGCTACCTGCTGTTCGACTACGCCGAGGCCTTCACCGTGATCGACGTCAACTCGGGGTCGTCCACCCGGCAGAGCCACCTCGAGGAGACCACCCTCCGCACGAACGTCGAGGCCGCGCGCGAGGTGATGCGGCAGCTGCGGCTGCGCGACATCGGCGGGATCATCGTGATCGACTTCATCGATCTGGAACGCGAGAAGAACCGCAAGGACCTGCTCTCGGTGCTGCAGGAGGAGCTCGCCAAGGACCGCACCAAGACCTACCTGGTCGACATCTCGCCGCTCGGCCTGGTCGAGATGACGCGCCAGAACGTGACCGAGGGCGTGCGCGAGACGCTCACCTCGATGTGCCCGACATGCGGCGGCGAGGGCCGCGTGCTCTCGCAGGACACGATGGCGGTCGAGGCCGAGCGCAAGCTGCGCAAGCTGGCCCGGACGTCGTCGTCCGAGGCGTTCCGGATCCGGATCAATGCCAAGGTCGCCGCCAAGCTGGCGGGGCCCGGCGGAGTGCGGCTGCTCGAGCTCGAGTCGGAGACGCGCAAGTTCTTCACGCTCGACCCGGAGATGCGGCTGCCGCTCGAGGAGGTCGACGTGATCGACGAGGGCACGCGCGCCGACGTCGACGGCGACGCGGTGCCGCTGAAGGAGGGCACCGAGCAGCGGCTGAAGATCAGCGAGCCGCACATGTTCAACCTCTCCGACGGCGTCGCGCGCCTGGACGGCGGCTATCCGGTCGTCGTCGGCGGCGCCATCAGCTACGTCGGCCAGGAGCACCGCGTCCGGATCGACCGCGCCACCCGAACGACCGCCTATGCGACGCTGCTCGACGCGAAGCCGGCACCGATCGAGCTGCCGCCCGAGCCGGGCGAGTTCGAGCTGCCGGAGTTCGACCGCGAGGTCGGAGAGCGGCTGGAGCTCGAGGAGCGGACGCGCGGCCGGCGGCGGCGCCCAGCCGCGACGACCGCGACCAAGCGCAAGGCGCCGGCCACCGAAGCCGCCGACAAGGAGGCGGCCGAGGCGCCCGAGGTCGTGGAGGCCGCCGACGGCGAGGCGCCGGCCGAGGGAGAGGCGAAGCCGAAGCGTCGCCGCAGCCGCGGCGGCCGCGGCCGCACGAAGACCGCCGCGACCGCAGAGACCGAGCAGGCGGCGGACGACGCACCGGTCGAGGACGTTGCCGAGGTCTCCCCGGACGGGGACGCGGAGGCCGAGGCGGACGGGACGCCTGCCGCCCCCAAGCGCCGCCGCGGCACGCGGGGTGGGCGCGGGCGGACACGCAAGCCGGCCGCGGAGGGCGCGGCCGACGGCGAGGCTGAGGTGCCCGAGAGCGCGCTGGTCGAGCCGCCGTCGGTCGTGCCTGGAAACGGCGAGCTTCCGGCCGATGAGCCCAAGCCGAAGCCGGCCCGAAAGCCGCGCACGCGCAAGCCCAGGGCGGCGCCCGCGGTCATGGAGGATGGCGATGCGTCACCGGCCGCAGACGCGCCGGTCGCGCCGCCCGAGACCGACAACGGCGCGACTGCGCCGTCGCCACCCGTGGCCGACGAGCCTGACCGCGCCTCCGAATCCGCGCGGGGTGACGCGCCGAAGAAGGGGCTGCTCGGCCGGCTGCTCGGCGAGTGAGGCGGCTCTGCTAGGATCAACCGGCCCGTGATCCGCGGGCATTTTCGTGTGGAGAATGACGGAATGTATGCAGTGATCAAGGTCGGCGGCAAGCAGTACCGCGTCGAGCAGGGGCAGAAGCTCCTGGTCGACCGCCAGTCGCTGGACGCCGGCGCGACGTTCACGCCCGAGGTGCTGATGACGGGCGGCGAGAGCGTCGTCACCGACCGCGCCAAGCTGGCCGGCAGCGTCACCGCCGAGGTGCTCGAGCACGTGCGCGGCGAGAAGATCAAGGTGTTCACGTTCAAGCCGAAGCGCGGCTTCAAGAAGACGCGCGGCCACCGCTCGGAGCTGTCGCGGATCTCGATCGCGTCGATCGGCGCGGCGAAGAAGCCACGCGCCACCCGCAAGAAGAGCGAGACCGCCGCGAAGGAGGACGCAGATGGCACATAAGAAGGGACTTGGGTCCTCCAAGAACGGCCGCGACTCGAACGCTCAGCGTCTCGGCGTGAAGGTGTTCGCCGGCCAGGACGTGACCGCCGGCGCGATCATCGTCCGCCAGCGCGGCACGCGCTTCTACCCGGGCGCCGGCACCGGCCTCGGGGGCGACGACACCGTGTTCGCAACCACCGACGGCACCGTCGAGTTCACGCGTCGCAACGGCAAGCGCTTCATCAGCGTGGTTGCCGCCGAGACGGCGTAGCACCGGCCGCGGAGCCGCCGGTCGCCCATGTCGATGCGGGCGCCTCGCCACTTCCGCGAGCCGCCGCTAGGCGCGCACCCTCATTCCTTCAGCAGGCCGCCCCACGCCGCGGGGTGAACATCGTCCAGCGTCTCGGAGAACGTCCACTGGTGGCCGGCCGGGTCCTCCGCCGTGTACTGACGCTCGCCGTACTCGAAATCGGTCGGCTCCATCAGGATGCGCGCGCCGTGGGAGCGCGCCCGCTCGCAGTGCGCTCGTGCGTCGTCGACCCGCACGGTCACCGAGTGCGTGGACTCGCCCGGCCGCGGAGGCCTGCGGTCGTGACGCACGTCGCCGAGGATGACCGCCCCGTCTCCGTAGGTCAGCTGCGACCGGTGATCCTCGCCGATCTGCAGCCGCTCCTCGAACCCGAACGCCGTGCACAGGAACTCCACGGCGGCGCGGACGTCCGGATAGATCAGCACGGGGATCACCTGCGACCGCGGGATCGACCGGTTCGCCTTCACGAACCGCCGCCCGCGACGCCGCGCGCCGCCCATACGACGGCGGTCCGGATCCCCGGCGCGCCCGGGTATGCCGCGCGGAGCCGGTCGCGGATCGCGTCCTGCACCGCCTGCGGCCGGCTGACGAGCCACGACCCGGCCGGGCCGACGCCCAGCGTCATCGGCTGCCACCAGGCATCGAAGCTCTCGTGCTCGACCGTGACACCGATCTCGGCCTCCTCGATGCCGGCCAGACCGGCCGCCCGGAAGAGCGACGCCAGTTGCCCCGAGCGCACGCCAACCCGGCCGCCCTCGCCCGGCGACTCCGTGTCGACCGCCTGCGCGGCGTCCCAGAACGCGCTCAGCGGAGCGCGTCCCCGCTCGAAGTCCCACACGCACGCGGCGACGACTCCGCCCGGCCGCGTCACGCGCGCCATCTCGGCCACACCGCCGCCCGGATCGGCCATGAAGTGCACCACCAGCTGGGCCAGCGCCGCGTCGAACGCGGCGTCCTCGAACGGCAGCCGCTCGGCGCTGGCGGCGAGGACGCGCACCCCGGGATGCCGCTCCCGGTTTGCCGCGACGAACGGCTCGGACGGGTCGACGGCCGTGACGCCCGCCGCACCCACCATGCCGGCCAGCACGCCTGTCAGCGCCCCCGGGCCCGCGCCGACGTCGAGCACGCTCCATCCGGGGCGGACGCCGGCGAAGGCGGCGAAGGGCGGGGCGAGCGGGACCGAGTAGCGGCCCATGAACCGGTCGTACGCGTCGGCGGCAACGGTGAACATGGCGTCGGATCGTAGACCTCCACGCCGGTCCGCTACATTCGCGCCGTGGAGCACGACGACGGCTACTTCGGGGAAGACGTCGCCAGCCGGTACGACGACGACGACGTCTCGATCTCCGGGCCCGAGGCCATCGAGCCGGTCGTCGACCTGCTGGTCGAGCTGGCCGGCGACGGCAGAGCGCTCGAGCTCGGCATCGGCACCGGCCGCATCGCCCTGCCGCTCGCCGCGCGCGGCGTGCCAGTGCACGGGATCGACATGTCGCGCGCGATGGTCAGGCGGCTGCGGTCGAAGCCGGGCGGCGAGGACATCGGCGTGACCATCGGCGACTTTGCCACGGCACGGGCGGGCGGCACGTTCTCGCTCGCCTACCTGGTCTTCAACACCATCTCGAACCTGACCACGCAGGACGCTCAGGTGGCCTGCTTCGGCAACGTCGCGGCCCAGCTCGATCCCGGGGGCTGCTTCGTGATCGAGAACGGCATCCCCGATCTCCGGCGCCTGCCTCCCGGCCAGACGTTCGTCCCGTTCCACGTGAGCGACCAGCGGCTGGGCTTCGACGAGTACGACGTCGCGAACCAGGGCCTCGTCTCGCACCACCTCACGGTCGAGGACGGCAAGGCGTGGCGCATCTCGATGCCGTTTCGCTACACCTGGCCCGCGGAGCTCGACCTGATGGCCAGGCTCGCCGGCATGCGGCTCCGCGACCGCTGGAGCGGCTGGCGGCGCGAGCCGTTCACGAGCGACAGCACGTCGCACGTCTCGGTGTGGGAGCTGCCCGCCGGCTGAGCCCCGCGCGACCCGTCGCACTACCCTTCACCCATGTTCTCGGACCATGCCACCATCCACGTCCAGGGCGGGCGCGGCGGCGACGGCTGCGTCGCCTTCCGGCGGGAGAAGTACGTCCCGCGCGGCGGCCCCGACGGCGGCGACGGCGGCGACGGGGGCGGCGTCGAGCTGGTCGCGGACCCGGATCTGCGAGATCTGACGGCGTTTCGGTTTGCGTCCCACTTCAAGGGCGGGCGCGGCATGCACGGCCAGGGCTCGGGCAGGCACGGCCGGCGCGGGGCTCCGATCGAGATCGCGGTGCCGATAGGCACGCAGGTGTGGCTCCGCGACGAGGGCACGCTGCTCGCGGACCTCGCTCATCCGGGCGCGCGCGTGGTGGTCGCGGCGGGCGGCGGCGGAGGAGGCGGCAACCGCAGGTATGCCACGGCGACGCGCCGTGCGCCGACGACGGCCGAGGTCGGCGAGCTGGGCGAGGAGCACTGGCTCGAGCTGCGCCTGAAGCTGGTCGCCGACGCTGCGCTGCTCGGCTTCCCGAACGCGGGGAAGTCGTCGCTGCTCCGGCGCATCTCGAACGCCAAGCCGAAGGTCGCGGACTATCCGTTCACGACGATCGAGCCCGTGCTCGGCACGGTGGACGCGCCGGACAGCGGCAGCCAGCTGACCGTCGCCGACGTGCCCGGCCTGCTGGAGGGCGCGCACGAGGGGGTGGGGCTGGGGCACGAATTCCTCGCGCACCTCGAGCGCGCGCGGCTGTTGATTCATCTGGTCGAGGCCGCTGCCGACCCCGGCGACGTCGTGCGGCGGCGCGACGCCATCAACCGGGAGCTGGCTCTGCACGGCGGCGGGCTGGCCGAACGGCCGCAGCTGTTCGTGCTCTCGAAGATCGACCTGATCGAGCCGTCCGCCCGCGGCCCGCTCGTCGACGCCTGCGGTGCCGACCTGGCGCTTTCCTCGGCCACCGGCGAGGGTGTCGAGGCGCTGGTCGACCGGCTGTTCGCGCTGGTGGCGGAGCTGCCGGCGCCGGCCGGTGAGGAGCCTGCGGCGGAGGCCGAGCTGGCCGACTTCCTCGTCTACCGTCCGGCTCCGCCGGCCCGCCGGTCATACCGGATCCTCCGCGACGCCGGCACGCTCCGGGTTGCCGGCCGAGAGCTCGAGCGCCTGGCAATGGACCTCGACCCCGATGACCCAGGCGCCGTCGGACGGCTCGCCGTCGAGCTCGAGCGGCTCGGCGTCGAGGACGCGCTGCGGGCCGCGGGCGCCAAGCCCGGCGATGACATCCTCGTCGGCGCGCACAGCTTCAGCTTCCACCCGGCCCCTCAGGAGGAGCAGGCCGGATGAGGCTGGGGGTGTTCGGCGGCGAGTTCGACCCGCCGCACGTCGGGCACCTTGCCGTCATCCGCGCCGCGCGCGAGCAGCTCGAGCTCGACCGGATCATCGTCGTCCCGACGGCCGTGCCGCCGCACCGCCCGGAGTCCCCGACGCCGGCCGAGGCGCGGCTGCGGCTGGCCGAGGCGGCGTTCGCCGGCGAGGCGTGCGTCGAGGTGAGCCGGATCGAGCTCGACCGCGACGGCCCCAGCTTCACGGTCGACACCCTCCGCGAGCTTGCACCGCTGGGTGATCTCGTGCTGATCGTCGGGGCCGACCAGGCGTCCGACCTGCTCGCCGGCCGCTGGCACGAATCCGAGGAGGTGCTGCGCCTGGCAGCTCTTGCGGTCGCTCCGCGCGGGCCGCACCTCGCGTCGTACGGGCCGGACGTGACCGAGCTGCGGATGCCCCCGGTCGACGTCTCGTCGACCGGCGTCCGGGCGGCGCTGCGCGACGGGGCCGGCGCGTCGGACGTCCCACCGCCGGTGCTCGCAATGATCCGCGAGCTGAGGCTGTACCGGCAGACGACCGTGCTACCCTGAGCGCCTGGAAGCCTTCGTGGAGATGATCGTCTGACAACGAGCCTGGAACTCGCCCATCGAGTCGCCTCGCTGGCGGCCGAGAAGCTTGCAACGGACATCGTCCTCCTCGACATGCGCGAAGTGGTCACCTACACGGACTACTTCGTGATCTGCTCGGGCCGCAACGCGCGGCAGACTCAGGCGATCGCGGAGCAGATCCGCGAGGCGCTGAAGCGGGACCGCGTGCTCGCCCGGAACGTCGACGGCGAGCGCCACGGCGACTGGATCCTGCTCGACTTCCTCGACGTGATCGTCCACGTCTTCACGCCGGATGCCCGGTCGTTCTACCGGCTCGACTCGCTCTGGGGCCAGGTGCCCAGCGAGTCGTACGCCCAGGGTGCCTGAGCGCACCTTCACGCTTGCCGAGGCACAGGCGCTCCTGGACGCGACCATCCGGCCGCTCGCCGAGCGGCTGGCCGCGGTGGTGCAGGAGCTGACGCCGCTGCAGCGCCAGTGGCAGAAGATCGTGATCGCGATCGGCTCGAACGGCGGCGGGCTCGACCACGAGCGCGCCGGGCAGCTGCGCGAGCGGCTCGAGTCCGGGCAGGCCGAGGTGCAGGAGCTGATCCGCGAGATCACGGACCACGGGGTGCAGGTGAAGGACCCCGCCCAGGGGCTGCTCGACTTCCCCGCCGTGGTCGACGGGGAGGAGGCGCTGCTGTGCTGGCACGTGGGCGAGGCGCGCATCGCGTTCTGGCATTCGCCCGAGGACGGCTTCGCCGGCCGCCGCCCGCTGCCATGAGCGCCGGAGAGCACCTCGGCGAGGCGCTGGCCGCCGAGCACGCGGCCTATCGCGCCCAGCTGGCGGGTGAGCCGGCCGGCGAGCGCTATTGCGAGGCGCGCGACGCCTACCTGGCGTCCCATGCCGGGACGGGGCCGCAGAGCTGGGGGCGGCTGATCGGCGCGCTGAAGATGGCGATCCTGGCAGGCGACGGCGTGGAGCGAGTGGCCCGCCAGGCGCGCGAGGAGACCGCGGACGCAGACTCGCCGGCTGCGGCGTACGCGCGCGCGCTCGCGGCGGTCGCCGTGGGCGAGCAGCCGGATGTCGCGGCGATGCTCGCGGCGGGCGATGCGTTTGCGAGGACCGGGGCAGCGCTCGCGGCGCTGGGCGACGGTGACGGCGATCGCTACCGGCGCGCGCTCGAGCAGATCGTGGCGGACTTCGGCTCCCGGGAGCGCCATCTCTCCGGGCTGCCGGTGGCCGACACCGCGATGGTGCTCGAGCGGCTGGCGGAGCCGCGAGGCATCGCGGTGCGGCCGTCCTCGCCGCTGGTGCCGCTCATCCGGTAGGGAACGCCGCCGATATACTGCGAACCCGCGGGGCTATAGCTCAGTTGGGAGAGCGTCGCGCTGGCAGCGCGAAGGTCACCGGTTCGAGCCCGGTTAGCTCCATCGGACGGTCATGTCCGAACCGTTGGCTCCGCTGGAGCCGGCAGTTCGTGTGACGCCACCGCCATGCCATGCTTGCCCGTCCGGCCGCCGGGTATCTCCCTCTTCACCAACGACCCGTACCCGGGTTCGGAAGCCGTGTCGTGCGCCGGGCGCGCGAAGGTGGGAGAGGAGCACGAATGACGACCGTGAGCGACCATCTGATCGAGCGCCTGGGCGAGTGGGGCGTCGACACGATCTTCGGGTACTCCGGAGACGGCATCAACGGCGTGATGGGCGCTCTCAGCCGTGCGAACGGGCGGTTCCGGTTCGTCCAGGCACGTCATGAGGAGATGGCGGCCTTCGAGGCGGTCGGGTACGCCAAGTTCAGCGACCGGTTGGGCGTCTGCATGGCGACGTCCGGGCCGGGCGCCATCCATCTGCTGAACGGCCTGTACGACGCGAAGATGGACCATGTGCCCGTGGTGGCCGTGGTCGGCCAGCAGGCGCGCACCGCGCTCGGCGGCCACTACCAGCAGGAGGTCGACCTGCTGACGCTGTTCAAGGACGTGGCCGGCGAGTACGTGCAGATGGCGACCGCGCCCGCGCAGATCCGCCACCTGGTCGACCGTGCCTGCCGGATCGCGCTTGCCGAGCGCACTGCGACGTGCATCATCCTCCCCAACGATCTCCAGGAGCTGCCCGCCGAGCAGCCGCCACGCGAGCACGGCACACTGCACTCAGGCGCCGGCTACGCCCCCGGGGTGACGGTGCCGAGGGGCGAGCAGCTGCGGCACGCGGCCGAGGTGCTGAATGCGGGGGAGAAGGTCGCGATCCTGATCGGCCAGGGCGCCCGCGGAGCGGGTGCAGAGGTGAAGGAGACGGCCGACCGGCTGGGAGCCGGCGTTGCAAAGGCGCTGCTCGGCAAAGACGTGCTCTCTGATGACCTGCCCTTCGTGACCGGGTCGGTAGGCCTTCTGGGGACGCGGCCGAGCTGGGACATGATGATGGGGTGCGACACCCTGCTGATGATCGGCTCGAGCTTCCCGTACTCGGAGTTCCTGCCGAAGGAAGGGCAGGCGCGCGGCGTGCAGATCGACCACGACCCGCGGATGATCAACATCCGCTACCCGATGGAGGTGTCGCTGGTCGGCGACAGCGCCGCCACCCTCGCCGCCCTGCTGCCGCTGCTCACCCGCAAGCGCGACCGGTCGTGGCGTGAGGGGCTCGAGCGGGGCGTGGCGGAGTGGTGGAGGGACATGGAGGCGCGCGCGCGGGTGGACGCGCATCCGATCAACCCGCAGCGCGTGCTTGCCGAGCTCTCGCCGCGCCTGCCCGACGACGTGATGGTCAGCGCCGACTCGGGGACGGTCGCGAACTGGTATGCCCGCGACCTGCGATTTCGCGACGGCATGCGCGGGAGCCTGTCCGGGACGCTGGCGACGATGGGGGCCGGCGTGCCGTACGCGATCGGCTCGAAGTTCGCGCATCCCGACCGTCCCGCCATTGCGCTGATGGGGGACGGCGCCATGCAGATGAACGGCACATCGGAGCTGCTGACCGTGGCGAAATACTGGCGGACCTGGTCCGACCCGCGGCTGATCGTGCTCGTGCTGCACAACAACGACCTGAACCAGGTCACCTGGGAGCAGCGAGTGATGAACGGCGACCCGAAGTACGAGGCGTCGCAGGATTTGCCCGAGTTCTCGTACGCCGGAGCGGCCGAGGCGGCCGGCCTCGCCGGCATCGCGGTCGACCGCGTGGACGACCTCGGCGATGCCTGGGATCGAGCGCTCGCCGCCGACCGTCCGTGCGTGCTCGACGTGCGCACCGATCCGAACGTCCCCCCGCTCCCGCCGCACATCACGCTGAAGCAGGCGCGGGCGTTCGCCGGTGCTGTCGTGCACGGAGACCCCGACAGAGTCGGGATGGTGACGCAGTCGATCAGGGAGAAGATGGCCGAGGTGCTGCCGCACGGCCGCTGATGACGCGGGGGCGCACGGCTCAGCGCCGAAGCGCGCCGCCGGCAGCCACGTCCGCCAGCGCGACCATCAGCTGCACCGCCTCGCGCCTCGTACACCCCTGCTCGCGAGCCAGCGAGCGCCAGGTGGTGAACTCCAGCGCGTGGCCGACGGCCTGGCGCACGAGGCGTCTCGCCTGGCCACGGGCCGGCCACGCCGATGTCAGCAGCTCGGCCACCTGCTCCAGGTAGCGAACGCGGTAGGTGTTGATCTCGGCCACCACCGGCATCAGCGGCGCATCGCGCTCCACGTTGTCGAGCAGCTTTTCGATGCGCTCGTAGTAGCCGTACACGTCGCTCAGCGCCGCGTTCAGTCGAGCGCGGGGGTCGGCGATCTGCGCCCAGCCTGTGGGATCCGGCGGCGGCACGGTCTCGCGCACGTGTCCCGAGCACGCCTCGAACAGCGACCGGCTGTCAGGGAAGTGCGCGTACACCGTCGGCCGCGTGACTCCGGCCTTCTCGGCGATCGCGTGCACCGTCGTCCGCGACGGACCCAGCGTGGAGTGCAGCTCGACCGCCGCGGCGACGATCCGCTGCCGCGTCTGCTCCTGGCGCTCCGCGCGCCGCTTCATCTCGTATGTCCGCGTCTTCGTCATTTCGCTTGACACAAGTGTAGACGATGTGTACGCTATGCGCGAATCACCTGACAGTCATGTAAATCCAAACAAAGGAGAGTTGTTCGATGGAACAGACGACCACAGGCGCAAGCATCGTGACGCCCTCGGACGGCGCTGAGGGCTTCCTCGGATCGATCGGGGTGCGGTTCATGATCGACGGGTGGCAGGCGGACGAGCGCTTCTCGCTCGTCGAACACCCGATGTCTCCGCGCGCGCTGGCAGCGCCGCTGCACCTGCACACCCGCGAGGACGAGTACAGCTTCGTGCTCGAGGGGCGGATGGGGGCGTTGCTCGGCGACGAGGTGGTCGAGGCGGGCCCCGGCGACCTGGTCTTCAAGCCGCGCGACCAGTGGCACACGTTCTGGAATGCCGGCGACGTGCCGTGCCGGATCCTCGAGATCATCTCGCCCGCAGGGTTCGAACGGTTCTTCCGCGAGCTCTCGGACATGGGCGGCGCGATCAACGCCGACCCCACTGAACTGGCGGCCCTCGGCGCGCGCTACGGCCACTACTTCAAGCTCGAGAGCGTCCCCGAGCTGGTCGAGCGCTTCGGCCTGCGTATCGGGGAGCACCTGACGGGCGGCTGGCGCCCGTAGCAGCGAGCGGCGGGAGGGTCGCTCCTGGCGACCTTCCCGCCCGGCCGTCAGCTCTCCTGGTTGGCGATGGCAGCCATCAGCAGCAGGCCGCCGTCGACCACCACCGAGGTGCCGGTCACGTAGCTCGCCTTGCCCGACGCCAGGAACGCGACGACGGCGGCGATCTCGCGCGCGTCGCCGGGGCGCCCGGCCGGGATCGCGGGGCGGTCGACCGTGTGCGGGTCGACGTCCTCGCTGTCTGTCATCGGCGTCGCGATCTCGCCCGGGGCGACGGAGTTCACGGTGATCCCGTGCTCGGCGAGCTCGAGCGCCATGACCTTCGTCAGCATGCCGAGACCGCCCTTCGCCGCGCAGTACGCCGACGAGCCGCGGAGCGGCACATGCTCGTGCACCGAGGTGACGTTGACGATGCGGCCGCCGACACCCTCCTCGACCATGCGGCGGGCCGCACGCTGCGCGCAGAGAAAGGCGCCGTTCAGGTCGACGTCCAGCACCGCCCGCCAGTCGTTCCACTCGAGGTCGACGAATGGGGCGGTCGTCCCGGTGCCCGAGCAGTTCACGAACACGTCGATGCCGCCGAGCTCCTGCATCAGCTCGTCGATCCGGTCGGCTGCCGCCGGCAGATCGGTCAGGTCGAGGTGCGCGACGGCAGCCCGCTGCCCGTGCGCCTCGATCTCGTCGGCCGTCCCTCGGGCGCCCTCCTCGTCGCGGTTGTACGTGACGCCCACGTCGAAGCCGTCCTGCGCCAGGGCAACCGCCGTCGCCTTCCCGATCCCCGAATCCGAGCCGGTGACGATGGCGACGGGCAGCTAGATCTCCTCGTCCTTGTCGGGGCGCAGCCATTCCGTGTCGCGCGGCGGCCGGCCCGCGTCGGGCGAGTTCACGTTGCGCTGCGACGGCAGCTCGTCGCCGCGCCGCTCGAGCACCTCGGCCGTGTCCTCGTCGACCTCGCGGCTGGGATCGTGTGGCGTCTCGTCCATGCCTGCCGGGGTTCCCGCGCCGGCCGGCGGTCAAACGCCGCACCGATCGCGCTGGGAGCACTGTTCGGCGGCGTCCGAGCTCGACGTAGCAACGACCGTTAGACTGACGATGTGACCCACGGCGAGCTCCTGCACATCGACGAGGAGGACGGCCTCCGGCTCCGGGCGGCGCGACCGCCCGTTCACCTGTCCGAGCGGCGTGCGGACGCCTACCGGGCGCTCGGCGACCCAACCCGCCTGACGCTCGCGATGGCGCTGGACGGAGAGGTCGAGCTGTGCGTGTGCGACCTCTCCTGGATCGTCCAGCGGGCGCAGAACCTGGTCTCCCACCACATGAAGGTGCTCAAGGCCGGGGGCATCGTCCGGTCGCGCAAGGACGGCAAGATGACGATGTACTCGCTGACCGACCGCGGGAGAGCCCTGCTGGCCGCGGCGCCCGAGGACGCCTGACGTGGGATACGTGCTCTCGCAGATCGGCACGGCGCTGCAGGACGCGTTCCTGATGGCATGGGAGGTCTGGTGGGCGCTCGTGCTCGGCTTCGCGATCTCGGCGGCGGTGCAGGCGTGGGTGCCCCGTGGCCGCATCGAGTCGGCGCTGTCCGGCGCCGGGCCCCGGCCGGTTGGGCTCGCCACACTGCTCGGCGCCGCATCCTCGTCCTGCTCCTATGCCGCGGTCGCCATCGGCAAGTCGCTCTTCCAGAAGGGCGCCTCTGCCGCATCCGCGCTCGCCTTCCAGTTTGCCTCGACGAACCTCGTCTGGGAGCTCGGCCTCGTGCTGTGGGTGCTGATCGGCTGGCAGTTCACGGCCGCCGAATACCTCGGCGGCCTGGTGATGATCGGCCTGATGACGGCGCTCCTGCGGGTCTTCGTCTCGCCGGCCCTCGAACGCGCCGCGCGCGAGCACGCGCAGGAGGCCGACACCGGCCATCAACACCACATGGCGGGCGAGGCGATGACCCTTCGCGAGCGGGTGACGAGCGTGTCCGCCTGGTCGGACGTGGCGCACAACTTCCGCGGCGACTGGCAGATGCTGTGGAAGGAGATCGCCACCGGGTTCGTGCTCGCCGGCTTCGTCGGGCTGCTCGGCAACGACGTCTTCGAGCGGCTGTTCGTGACCAGCGCACCGGGCCCGGTCAGCGCCGTCGAGAACGCGATCGTCGGCCCCCTCATCGCGGTCGCGAGCTTCGTCTGCTCGGTGGGAAACGTGCCGCTTGCGGCGGTGCTGTGGTCGGGCGGGATCAGCTTCGGCGGTGTGCTGGCCTTCATCTTCGCCGACCTGATCGTGCTGCCGATCCTCGCGATCTACCGGAAGTACTACGGCCTGGCGTTCACGGTGCGGATCACGGCGCTCATGTTCGCGACGATGGTCGCCGCGGCGCTCGCCATCGACGCGCTGTTCACGGTCGCGGGCATCGTGCCGGACACGCGGCCGAGCCGCGACGACATCTTCGCCTCCGTCCAGGTGGACTACAAGCTGGTGCTGAACGTGCTGGCGACCGTCGTCTTCGCGGCGCTGTTCGGGCTGACCATGCGGCGCGGGGCAACCGACCCGGTGTGCGGCATGCAGGTCGACAGAGCCAAGGCGCTGCACGCGGAGTTCGGCGGCCGGACGTTCCACTTCTGCTCCGAGCACTGCCGGCACCGGTTCCTCGAGGATCCCGAGCGCTACGCGTCGGGCGCCGCGCGCCCCGCGGGCGGCGCCCACGGCCACGCGCACGCGCACTCGCCGTGAGGGAGCGTCCGATCTGTGGCGCCACGGTCGGCGATCTGCGATAGTCGCAGGGTGTTCGATCACGTGACGCTGCGCGTGTCCGACCGCGGGGAGTCGGAGCGCTTCTACGACACGGTGCTCGGCGAGCTGGGCATCGACCGGAGCGGCGAGGGCGAGGGGTTCACCGAGTGGAGCGACTTCTCGGTGGCCGCGGCGTCCCGGGCGGCGCCGGTGACGCGCCGCCTGCACGTCGGCTTCGCGGCGCCCACGCAGGAGCACGTCGACGCCTTCTGGACGGCCGGCACGTCGGCCGGATACATGGACGACGGTCGTCCGGGACCGCGCCCGCGATATGGCGACGACTACTACGGCGGCTTCCTGCGCGACCCCGACGGCAACAGCGTGGAGGCGGTGCACCACGACACGCTGCGCCGCGGCGGCGCGATCGACCACGTCTGGATCCGCGTGGATGACCTTCAGCGGTCGCGGCGGTTCTACGAGACGGTGGCCCCGTACGGCGGCTTCCGGATGGCCGGCGAGCGCCCCGACCGCGTTCGCTTCGCGGGCGAGAGCGGCTCGTTCTCGATCGTCGACGGCCGTCCCACCGAGGGCCTGCACCTGGCGTTCGCGGCGGACGGCCCGGAACCGGTCGAGCGGTTCCACCGCGAGCTGCTGGCGGCGGGGTACGAGGACAACGGCGGCCCGGGCGAGCGGCCGCAGTACCACCCCGGCTACTACGCCGCGTTCGTGCGCGGTCCCGACGGCGCCAACATCGAGATCGTGCATCACGCCGGCCGCTGAGGTAGCCTCCCGGGCGGGGGGTATGGCTCTGGAGGGAACTCATGTGTGCGCCCGGCCGAGCGCGCGGCGCCGTCGCCGCGTCGTCTGCCTCGCATGGGCGGGGCTGCTGCTCCTGGCCGCGGCGCCGGCCTTCGGCGCGACGTCCACGTTCAACGCCACCGTGACGGCGGGTGGCACCGCCGTGCGGACGCACCCGTTCGCCGTGACGTCGCCCGGCCCGGTGACCGCGACGCTCGACTGGACGGACGCGTCGGCCAACCTGACGCTCGCGCTGGTCAATCCGAGCGGTGCGACGGTCGCGACCGGCACGGGCACGAAGCCGCGGTCGCTCACCTACAACGCCCCCTCCGCGGGCACCTACAAGCTGCGCGTTAAGGCGGTGAGCGGCAGCTCCGCGTACACGGCCTCGGCCACGTACACGGGGGCGCCGCCGTTCCAGCGCTTCGTTCCGACCGATCCCACACGGGCCGGCCACGCCGAGATCTACCCGTCCGGCCTCGATGTCGGCCCCGACGGCACCGTGTACGTGGCCGATACGGGAGGCGATCAGGTGCAGGCGTACGCCGCGAACGGCGCCTTGCTGTGGACGACCGGCAGCCGCGGCACCAAGACGCTCGGGCGCTTCAACAACCCGCGCGACGTCGCGTACGCCGTCGTCGGCGGCCAGCCCACGCTGTTCGTCGACGACACCGGGTACAACCGCGTGCAGGTGCTCGACGCGACGACCGGCAGGGCGCTCTCGGCCTGGGCGTTTCGCTTCCCGTCGACGCTCGGCATCAGCGTCGGCGTCGACGGCTCGGGGACCCCGATCGTGCTGGTCGCCGAGGATTCGCAGAACAGGATCCAGACGTTCGACACCAGCGGCAACCTGCTCCAGACCGTCACCGGCAGCTTCGGCGGCAAGGCGCTCCTGGGCCCGCGGGACGCGGCGACGGACTCGAACGGCAACATCTACGTGGCCGACTATGGCAACGACCGCATCGTCAAGTTCTCCCCGAGCGGCGGCGTCCTCACCGCCTGGGGCTCCCATGGGTCGGCCGACGGCCAGTTCCTGCGGCCCTACGGCGTCGACGTGGACAGCTCCGACCACGTCTATGTTGCCGACTCCGACAACGAGCGGATCCAGGAGTTCGACACGACGGGCGGCCACATCGCGAACTTCGGCCAGGCCGGCCTGGGCGCGAGCGACTTCCAGCAGCTGCGCCGCGTGGCGGTCGGGCCCGGCGCGGCGCCCGACGTGTACGGCGCCGACCTGTGGACGTTCAAGGTCGTCGAGCTCGACTCGACGGGAGCTTCCGTGCGCGTGTTCGGCAACGTCCCGCCCGCCGACGGCCAGTTCAACGAGCCGTCGGGGATGGCATTCGACGGCGCCGGCCACATGTTCGTGGCGGACGCCGTCAACCAGCGGATCCAGCGGTTCATCGCGGCCACCGGGGGCTACGACCTGAAGTGGGGCCAGCGCGGCTGGGGCAGCGGCGTCAAGGATGGGTTCAACTGGCCGCGCGACATCACGTATGCCTCGTCGACGGCCACGCTCTGGGTCGCCGACACGAAGAACAACCGGATGGTCGAGTTCGCGACGGACGGGACGCCCACCGGGCGCAAGTTCGGGCTGGCCGGCACGGGCGCGACCGCCATGAACTGGCCCTACGGCGTCGCGTCCCTTGGCGGCGACCTGATCGTCGCGGACACCTTCAACAACCGCGTCGAGCGCTGGACGCCCCCGGCGACCCCACCGGTCAAGCCCGTCGCCGGCACGGTGGACTGGTCGCAGAACATCGCCGACGGCATCGCGTTCAAGGCGCCGTATGACGTGGCGGTCTCAGGCGGGAACGTCTACGTCGCCGATGCGACCAACAAGCGCATCGTCGTGCTCGACGCGGCGACCGGCGATGTGGTGCAGACGTTCGGCTCGGCGAACCTCCACCAGCCCCAGGGCGTCGCCGTCGATCCGGACACGGGCAACATCTGGGTCGCGGACACGAGCTTCAACCGGGTGGTCGAGTTCACCGGTACGGGCTCGTTCGTGCTCGCGTTCGGAAGGGCGGGCGTCGGCCCGGGGCAGTTCAACAAGCCGACCCACATCGCGGTCGACGGCGGCCTGCTCTACGTCGCCGACACCTGGAACGACCGCGTCCAGGTGTTCTCGCTGGGGTAGCGCCGGCCGGTCAGCGTGCCCGGACGGGCCAGTGCCGCATGATCGCGGCAGGCACCTCGTCCCGCAGCCGCGCGCCGGCGATCAGCGTCATCGCGACCGACGCAGCGCCGGAGACGAGGTACGCCGCCTCGGTGCCGCCGCGCGCCGCCAGCCATCCCGCCATCAACCCGCCCAGCGGGCCGGCGCCGTTGAAGGCGAAGTAGTAGAGGCCGATGACGCGACCTCGCAGGTGGTCCGGCGCGCGGAGCTGCAGGAGCGAGTTCGCGTTGGACGTCCAGAGCGTGAAGGACGCGCCGGTGAGGAACAGGAGCACCGACGCCGGCGCAAGTGTGGCGACGGGCGCCAGCAGGAGCTGCGAGGCGCCGAACATGCCGGTC
The DNA here is from genome assembly GCA_036403155.1 of Gaiellales bacterium. Lineage (GTDB taxonomy): Bacteria > Actinomycetota > Thermoleophilia > Gaiellales > JAICJC01 > JAICYJ01. The sequence goes on from DASWRM010000042.1 coordinate 45,307, forward strand.
CCCACCAGCAGCACCGGCCAGCTGGCACGGCCGAGCGACGCGGAGATCAGCGCGCCGGTCAGCGCGCCGAGCCCGAAGAAAGCGGTCAGGACGCCGAACACCTCCGGCCCTCCGGCCAGCGTCTGGCGCGCCATGACCGGCAGCAGCACGTTGAAGTTGAACGAGAAGGTGCTGACGACCGTGACGATCAGCAGCGCGAGCAGCACGGGTGGCGTTCGCCGCACGTAGCGAAACGCTTCGCCCGTGCCCCGGAGCAGGGTCGGACGCTCCTCGTTCGCATTGCGGGGGAACAGCTCGTCGGTGCGCATCAGCAGGAGCCCGGCCAGCACGGCGGCGAAGCTGACGGTGTTCAGCGCAAAGCACATGCCGGCCCCGGCCGTCGCGACGACCACCCCGCCGAGCGCCGGGCCGACCACGCGGGCTGCGTTGAACAGGCTGGAGTTGAGCGCCACGGCATTCGGCAGCTCGTCGCGGCCCACCATCTCGAAGGTGAGCGCCTGGCGGGCGGGTGCGTCGAGCACGAGCACCGTCCCTCGCATGGCGGCCAGCGCCAGCACCTCCCACGTCGTCACGACGCCGGCCAGGGTGAGGCCGGCGAGCAGCCCGGCGATCGCCATCGAGACGACCTGCGTCCAGATCACCGCCCGGCGGGCGTCGAGCCGGTCGACGACGACGCCCGCGAACAGCCCGAGCAGGGTGAACGGAAGGAACTGGCACAGTGCGAGCAGGCCAACGGTCAGCGGTGAGTGCGACAGCTCGAGCACGAGCCAGGCGGTGGCGATGTTCTGCATCCACGTGCCGCTGACCGAGACCACCTGACCGGAGAAGAAGAGGCGGTAGTTGCGGTGGCGGCGAAGGCTCGCAAACGTCCGGCGGTTCGCGCGCAGCAGAGCGGCGGTCACGCCGGCTCCTCGTCGAGCAGGCGTTCGAGCGGGCCGATCGCCTGCTCGATCGCCTCGAGCTGCTCGGCGTTCAGCCGCTTGAGGCGCGCAGCCAGCCATGCGGTGCGCCGCGAACGGGCCGAGCGAAGGACGCGGAGGCCGTCGGCGGTCAGCTCGAGCCCGACGCGGCGGCGGTCGGCGTTCGCGCGCGTCCGGCGCAGCAGGCCGGCGTCCTCGAGGCGTGTCAGCGCGGTCGACATGGCCGCGGCGCTGACGCCCTCGCGTTTGGCGAGATCGCGCACGCCGATGCCCGGGTGCTTGCGAACCTGGTGCAGCAGCGCCGCCTGCCCGCCGGTGATGCCGAGTGGGCCCAGCTCCCGGCGCAGGTGGCGGTTCAGCTGCAGGAGGACGGGGCGCAGGCGATTCGCCGTCGTGACCGGGTCCGAAGTCGTTAGCATGTCTAACATTTTAGCGCATTACCGATATCGGCACACATGGGCCGATGGTTTAGCGCAGCGGGATCGGCCTCCCAGCGGCAGTCGGAGATCGCCGCGCGACGGCCTGCCTAAGCGGCATACCCGCGGCGGGTGGATGGCGGGTGACTAGAGGAACAGGGGCCGGGGCGGCCGTCAGGCCGCGCCGGCCTCGGACTCCGCGGACTCGACCATCCGCTCGAGCTCACCGAACGCGATGTCCCAGACCTCGCCGCCCCGGAGGTCCACGCCGAGCCGCTCGAGCAGGTCGGCCGGAGCGGCGGAGGCGCCCGCCGAGAGGAACTCGAGGTAGCCGGGCACGAACTCCTCGCCACGCTCGCGCCAGACGCCGTACAGCGCCAGGGCCACCAGCTTGGCGAACACGTACGCGTAGGTGTAGAAGCGCGTCGAGATGAAGTGGGGGATGTAGGACCAGCCCAGCCTGTAGCCCTCCGGCAGCCGCATGCTGTCGCCGTAGTAGAGGCGGTTCTGCTCGATCCAGATCTCGCTCAGCCGGTCGGCGGTCAGGGCCTGCGACTCGGCCCGCACGGCGTAGGCGCGCTGTTCGTACCGGGCGAGGACGGTCTGCCGGAACACCGTCGCGAAGTTCGCCTCCGAGCGGGCGGCTGTGAGCGCCATCCGCGTCTGCGGGTCGTCCTCGTGCGCCAGCAGGTGGTCGTAGGCGACGAACTCGGCGAACGTCGAGGGCACCTCTGCGAGCGCCAGGCCGGTGTGCGCGGAGTGGGGCGACTGGGCCGCGTGCGACAGCTGGAAGTGCATCCCGTGGCCGAACTCGTGGGCGATCGTCAGCACGTCGTTCATCGTGTCGGTGTAGTTCAGGAGCACGTACGGCTTCGCGTCCTGCGCGACCGGCGCGCAGAAGGCGCCTCCGCGCTTGCCCGCGCGCGGCTCGGCGTCCACTCGGTTGTCCGTGAAGAACGCCTCGGCGATCTCACGGACGCGCGGGGAGAAGCCGTCGAACGCCGCATCCACGAGCGATCGGCCCTCGTCGTAGCTGACGCCTCGCGCCTCGCCGACGGGCGCATACTGGTCGGCCAGCTCGAGCGTGTCGAGCCCGAGCAGCGTCGCCTTCGCCCGGAACCACCGCTGCGCGATCGGGTATCGCTGCTCGACGGCGTCCATCATCGCGCGGACGACGTCGGCGTCCAGCTCGTTGTCGAGGTGCGTCTGCGCCATCGGATCGTCCCCGTAGCTGCGAAGCCGGTCGAGCACGAGCCGGTCTCCGACGAGCGCGTCGTAGCAGTGCGCCAGCACGGGCGCGGGCTGCTCGAGCGCCGCGTACAGCGTGTCCAGGGCGGCGAGCCGGACGTCCCGCCGGCCGTCGTGCACGTAGGCGAGCAGGCGGTCGATGGTGTGCGGCTCGGGGCCGTCGCCGCTGTCGAACGGCACCTCGATCGTCGACGTCGTCTGCGCGTAGAGCGTCTGCCACGCCGAGACCGCGGCCGGGTTGCGCTCGCCCAGCGCGCGCTCCTCGGGCTCGGTCAGGACGTGCGTGCGGTATCGCCGCTGGGCCTCGAGGAAGTGGCGGTCACGCTCCAGCTCAGGCGACCCGGCCAGATCGCGGGCACGGTCGTCGTCGAGCGCGAGCCACTCCAGCTCGAAGAAGCGAAGCGCGTTCTGCGCCTGCACCACCGCCGTGTCGACGGCCGCGCCGAGGTCTCGGTTCTCCTCGCTGGTCACGTCGACCGACTTCCTCAGCATGGCGTAGGACGCGATCCGCGAGAGCTCGTTCTCGATGCTGCCCAGCTCCTGCAGGGCTTCGGCCAGCTCGGCCGCGGTGACCGCCGCCATGCGCCCGCGCCACGCCGACTCGAAGGCCTGCGCCCGCTCGAGCGCGGGGCCGATGGCCTGCCGCGCGGCCTGCGGCGACTCGAACAGCGGGGTGAGATCCCAGTGGACGCCTGCAGCCTGCACCGTGCTCACGGGTGCGAAGCCTAGATGATCCGGCCCTGCGGCCGGTGCGCCGGATCGTCTCGCCCGTCGGCTCCACGCTCTATCCTGACGGCATGGCGGTTTCGGCCCAGACACCGGCGCACCCGTTCACCGAGGCGGAGGCAGCGGCGTGGGTCGGATTCCTTCGCAGCCACGCCACGCTGGTACGCGAGCTCGATGCCACGCTGAGCGAGGCGCACGGGATGCCGCTCAGCTCCTACGAGGTGCTCCTGCGTCTCTCGCGCGAGCCGGAGGGACGCCAGCGCATGAGCGACCTCGCCGATTCGGTGTGGCTCAGCCGCAGCGGCATCACCCGGCTGATCGACCGGCTCGAGCGCGACGGGCTGGTGGAGCGGCGCGCATGTGCGTCGGATGCCCGCGGCTCCTTCGCCGTCATCACGGACGAGGGCAGGCGCCGGCTGGACGCCGCGCGTGCAACGCACGTCGCCGACGTCCGCGAGCGCTTCCTCTCCCGCTTCGACCGAGATGAGCAGGCGCAGCTTGCGGAGTTCTGGTCGCGCCTCGGGTAGAGGCGTTACCACGATACGGGGACGGCTCACCACCGTCCGATTTGCGATGCTTCTCGCGTGACGGACGCGAACGTCATGCAGCGTCTCCTCGAGGGGCAGGACGAGGTGCTCGCGGGCGTCGCCTCGGGCTCACCGTCCGGGCCGCTGGTCGACTCGATCGCGCGCCTGGTCGAGGAGTGCGTTCCCGGCACGCTGTGCTCCGTGCTGCTCGTCGACCGTGAGAGCGGCACGCTGCGCCACGCCGCGGCGCCGAGCCTGCCACATGCCTACGTCGCGGCGATCGACGGCGCGGCGATCGGCCCGGCGGCCGGCCCCTGCGGCACAGCGGCGCTGACCGGTGAGCCGGTGTTCGTCCGCGACGTCGCCACCGACCCGATCTGCCCGGACCGGCGCGACGCGGCCGCGGCGGCCGGCCTCGCCGCCTGCTGGTCCGTCCCGGTCAAGGTCGGCGACGAGGTGGTCGCAGTCGTGGCCGCGTACAGCCGGGATCCGCGGGACGCGACGGACGCGGACCGCGTGCTCATGGAGCGGTGCGCAGCGCTGCTGGCGGTCGTGCTGCGGCGGGAGGCGGACCTCCGCCATCGCGCCGCGGTCGAGGGCCGCTACCGCATGCTGATCGAGGAGATGCCGGTGGTCGCCTACGAGAGTGCGACGGACGGGTCGATCCGGCTGTTCGTGAGCCCACAGATCGAGCCGGTGCTCGGGTTCACCTCGCAGCAGGTGGTGAGCGGCGAGGCCACCAAGGCCTGGCGGGAGATGCTTCACCCCGACGACCGCGACGCCGTGGCCGAGGACTGGGAGCACGCGCGGGTCGAGGGCCGGACCTGGGACCGGGAATACCGGATGGTGCGTCCGGACGGCGAGACCGTCTGGGTGCGGAACGTCGACATGGTCGTCCGAGACGAGCACGGCCGGCCGACGGGGCGCCAGGGCGTGGTCTTCGACGTCACGTCCCGGGTGGACACCGTCAACGCGCTGCGGGACGCCGAGCATCGCTGGCGCACGCTGGTCGAGCGGCTGCCTGCCGTCACCTACATCGACGGCCTCGATCACGAGCCGAGCTACGCGAGCCCACAGATCCAGCAGCTGGTCGGGATGACGCCGGAGCAGTGGCTGGAGCGGTGGGAGGAGTGCATCCACCCGGACGACCGCGACCGCGTGGTGGCGAACTACCACGACCACGTGCGGAGCGGCGAGGCGTTCGAGATCGAGTTCCGGGTGCTTCACCCGGACGGCGGCGTCCGCTGGGTCAGCGATCGCGCCGCGCCCGTGCAGAGCGTCGCAGGCGGCAGGACGCTCTTCCAGGGCCTCCTGTTCGACGTGACGGCGCAGAAGGTCGCTGAGAACGCGGTGCGCGAGTCCGAGCGCCGGTTCCGCGAGATGCTCGAGACGGTGCAGCTGATCGCCGTGATCACCGAGATCGACGGCAGCGTCAGCTTCTGCAACGACCACTTCGTCAGCCTCAGCGGCTACCGCGCGGACGAGGTGCTCGGCCGTAACTGGGAGGAGCTGTTCGTGCCGGAGGCCGACCGGGACGACAGGACGTTCTTCCGCGAGCTGTCCGAGGGGCGCGTGGTGCAGCACGAGATCACGCGCATGTGGACGCGAGCGGGGGAGGTGCGCACGATCTCGTGGAGCAGCACGCCGCTTCGGGACGCCACCGGGCGGGTGGTCGCCGCGGCCAGCATCGGCGAGGACGTGACCGATCGCCTGCGGGCGGAGCAGGCGCTGCGCGAGAGCGAGGAGCGGCGGCGCCTCGTGATGGCCGAGATGCTGCGGACCGCAGAGGAGGAGCGGACGCGGATCGCGACGGAGCTCCACGATGACACCGTGCAGATCATGACCGCGACGCTGATGTCGCTCGACCGCCTGACGAAGGCGATCGAGCGCGGCACCGACGAGCACGTCACCGCGTCGATCGCAACGGCGCGCTCGACCCTGGCCGCGGCCGTGGAGCGCACGCGCCGGCTCATGTTCGAGCTGCGCCCGCCGCTGCTCGAGAGCCAGGGGCTCGACCCTGCGCTGCGCGACCTGGCCGCGACGGCGGCGGCCGAGGTCGGCTTCGAGGTGTCGGCGTCGATCGAGGTGGGGCGCTACCCCGAGGCGGTGGAGACGCTGGCGTACCGCACCGCGCAGGAGGCGATCGCAAACGCGCGCAAGCATGCGGGAGCAAGGCGCCTCGGGCTGACGCTGGTCGAGGACGCCGGGCAGCTCCGCGGCGAGGTGCGCGACGACGGCCGCGGGTTCGACGTGCTGCAGGCGCTCGACCGGCGGGCGAACCGGATGCACATGGGCCTCGACACGATGATCGAGCGGGTGCGGATGGCCGGCGGCGAGATCGCCGTCGAGTCGGCTGAGGGGGACGGCACCACGGTCCGGTTCTGCATCCCCGCCGCTTGACCGCGGCGGGGCCGTCCGGTACAACCGCCGCGCCGTGCCGCTCCTCGTCACGCCCTACCAGTTCTATCTGACGGTGCACATCCTGGCTGCGATCGTGTGGGTCGGCGGCGCCGCGATCACACAGGTCTACGCCGCGCGGGCCCAGGCGTCGGGCGACCCCGAGCGGATCGCGGGCTTCGCGCACGACGCGGAGTTCGTCGGCCGCACGATGTTCGCCCCGTCTGCGGTCGTGCTGCTGATCTTCGGGTTCCTGCTCGTCAACGAGGGCGACTGGACGCTGAGCAGCGCGTGGATCGACGTCGCACTCGCCGTGTGGGCGGCATCGTTCGTGGTCGGGATCGGCTTCCTCGGGCCGGAATCGGGGCGCATCGGGCGGATGATCGAGCAGCGGGGCGCGAGCGCCCCCGAGGTGCGCCGCCGGATCGAGCGGATCTTCCTGATCAGCCGCATCGAGCTGCTGTTCCTGCTGGTCATCGTCGTCGACATGGTCACCAAACCGGGAACCTGAGAGGGCTTCGGCCCAGGTCCATAGAATCCCGGGGCATGGAACGGTACGACCCCGGCCGCATCGAGGCTCGCTGGCAGGAGATCTGGCGCGACCTGCAGATCCACGAGGTGCCCAACCCGGCGCCCGGCGACGACGTGTCGAAGCTGATGTACGTGCTCGAGATGCTGCCCTATCCCTCGGGCGAGCTGCACATGGGCCACGTCAAGAACTACACGATGGGCGACGTCGTCACGCTGTTTCGCCGCCGCAACGGGTGGCATGTGATGCACCCGATGGGGTACGACTCGTTCGGCCTGCCGGCCGAGAACGCGGCGATCAAGAGCGGCAAGCATCCCGCCGTTTCCACGTCAGAGAACATCGCCGCGATCCGCGTGCAGATGCAACGGATGGGCTGGTCGATCGACTGGACGCGCGAGCTGTCCACCGCCGACCCCGACTACTACCGATGGACGCAGTGGATCTTCCTGCGGCTGTTCGAGGCCGGGCTGGCGTACCGGAAGCTCGCGCCCGTGAAGTGGTGCCCGAACGACCAGACCGTGCTCGCAAACGAGCAGGTGATCGACGGGCACTGCGAGCGCTGCGGCCACCTGGTCGAGTCCAAGAACCTCGAGCAGTGGTTCTTCAAGATCACCGACTACGCCCAGCGGCTGCTGGACGACCTGGCGGACGTCCGCTGGCCCGAGCGCGTCGTGACGATGCAGCGCAACTGGATCGGCCGCAGCGAGGGCGCTGAGGTGGTGTTCCGCGCCGAGCACGACTCGTCGATCGAGATCCCCGTGTTCACGACCAGGCCGGACACGCTGTTCGGGGCGACGTTCTTCGTGCTGGCGCCGGAGCATCCGCTGGCGGTGCAGCTGGCGGCGGGAACCGACGGGGCCGGCGCGGTCGCGGACTACGTGCGGCAGACGGCGGCGCTGTCCGAGGTGGAGCGGTCGGCGGAGAAGGAGAAGTCCGGCGTGTACACCGGACGCAACGTGATCAACCCGGTGAACGGCGAGCCGATCCCCGTATGGGTCGCGGACTACGTGCTGATGGAGTACGGCACCGGCGCGATCATGGCGGTGCCCGCGCACGACGAGCGCGACTTCGAGTTCGCATCCGCGCACGGGCTGCCCGTCCGGCAGGTCGTGGCGCCGCGCGACGGGGCGGCCTCGGACGGCGCGGCCTACGTCGCCCACAGCGGGGACGAGGTGCTGGTGAACTCGGGGCGGTTCGACGGGCTGGCGTCGCCGGCGGCCAAGCAGGCGATCATCGAGTGGCTCGAGTCGGAAGGGCGGGGAAAGGGCCGCGTCGCCTACCGCCTGCGCGACTGGCTGCTCTCGCGCCAGCGCTACTGGGGCTGCCCGATTCCGATCATCCACTGCCCGGCGTGCGGGACCGTGCCGGTCCCAGATGATCAGCTGCCCGTCGTACTGCCCGAGCTCGAGGACTTCGCGCCGAAGGGCCGGTCACCGCTCGCATCGGCGGAGCAATGGGTGCACGTGTCGTGCCCCAGGTGCGGAGGCGATGCGACGCGCGAGACCGACACCATGGACACCTTCGTGGACTCCTCCTGGTACTACATGCGCTACGCCGACCCGCGCAACGAGGAGGCGCCGTTCGACCGCGCGATCGTGGACACGTGGCTGCCCGTCGACCAGTACATCGGCGGCGTCGAGCACGCGATCCTGCACCTGATGTACGCGCGGTTCTTCACGAAGGCGCTGTACGACCTGGGATACGTCGGCTTCACGGAGCCGTTCGCGGATCTGTTCACCCAGGGCATGATCTATTACCTGGGCGCGAAGATGTCCAAGTCGAAGGGGAACATCATCAACCCCGACGACCTGGTGGAGCGCTATGGGGCAGACACGACGCGCCTGTACACCCTGTTCCTGGGGCCGCCCGACCAGGACGCGGAGTGGCAGGACACCGGCGTTGCCGGCCAGCACCGGTTCCTGGCGCGGCTCTGGCGGCTCGTCAACGAGATCGTCGAGGCGCACGGGGCCGGGATACCGTCGTCGGTCGAGGCCACCGGCGGGGGAGCCGGCCTGGTACGCAAGGCGCACTGGGCGATCGACAAGGTGACGGGGGACCTGGGTGAGCGGTTCTCGTTCAACACGGCCCAGTCGGCGGTGCACGAGCTGGTCGGCGCGATCCAGGATGCCGAGGGCGCCGACGCCGAGCAGCTGCGCTTCGCGGCCGCGACGGCGGTGAGCCTGATCCATCCGTATGCCCCGCACATCGCATGCGAGCTGTGGGAGCGGCTGGGCGGCGAGCGGCTGTGGGACGAGCCGTGGCCGGCCGCGGATCCGGCGATGCTCGCGCGCGACACGGTCACCTACGCGGTGCAGGTGGATGGCAAGCGGCGCGGCGAGGTCGAGGTGGCGGTGGGAACAGAGGAGGACGCGGTCGCCGAGGCCGCGCGCGCGGTGCCGAACGTGGCTGCGCATCTGGACGGCAGGACGGTGCGAAAGACGATCGTCGTCCCCGGCCGCCTCGTCAACTTCGTCGTCGGCTGAGCGACACGCCCCTGCGCGACCCCGTGACGCCCGCGTGACCGGGCGGCGTCACGGATCGGTCACGCGTCTGCGGCACCCCACCCTCCGGTGACCAAGTCGTTCCAGGCGGTCGTCACGGCGCCGTTTCGCCGGTGTGACGGCGGGTCGCCTCGCCGGCGGCTTCCCGCCGCCAACCCCACTCCTCCGTGCCCCCCTCGGTGACCAAGTCGTTCGCGTGGGGCGCGAGCCGGCCGTCACCCACCCGTGACGCGGCCAGACGTGAGCTCCGGCGTGCTCATACCGTAACCGCTTCGCCACCTGTCGCCACCCACGTGTGACGCGGGCGGCGGCATCATCGCCCCATGCTCCCGATCCCACCTCAGCGCCTGCTGCTCTACGCCGCCGCCGCGGCCGCCGTGCTGCTGATCGGCCTGCGGATGCAGGGCGGGGGATCGACGCCGAGCTATTCCTCGCCGGGGCGCTCCATCGCGGCGCCGGCCCCCGCCGGCCCGGCCGTCGTCGTCGTGGACGTGGTCGGAGCGGTGCGGCGCCCCGGCGTCTACCGGCTTCCCGAAGGCGCACGGGTGCAGGATGCCGTGCAGCGTGCCCGTGCCACGCGACGCGCGCAGCTCGAGGGTTTGAACCTGGCCGAGCGGCTCGCGGATGGCGAGCAGGTGGTCGTCCCCGGGCGCGGCGGCGCCGGGGCCGCGGTCGCAACAGCCGCTCCTGGGAGCGAGCAGGCGCCTGTCCACCTCAACAGCGCCTCGCTCGAGCAGCTGGAGACGCTCGACGGCATCGGCCCCTCACTCGCCCAGCGAATCGTCGACTACCGGACGCAGCACGGCGGGTTCCGCTCGCTGGACGAGCTCGACCAGGTGAGCGGATTCGGGCCGGCGCGCCTGGCCGCCCTGCGCGGTCATGTGGCGCTGTGACCCGCCGACGCGGGTCGTGCTCGCGGCGGTCGCCGGTCTCGCCTCGGCGGCGCTCGGACACCCGCTGCTGGCCGCACTGGCCGGGATCCCTGCGCGACCGCGACTGCTGTTGCTGCTCGTCGCGCTCGGTGCGGCGATGTTCGGCGGCATGCGGACTGCCGCCCTGGAGCGATCCGTGCTGCGCCCCGGCCGCTTCGGCGCGCCCGTGGTCGTGACCGGCGCGCCGAGCGGTGACCGCGCCGTCGCCAGCGTGCCCGGCGCCGCCGAGGACGTGCTGCTCGTCGCGCCCGGATACCGGCCGCAACTGGGCGCCGCATACCGCGCCGCGGGCCGGCTGCACGAGATCGACGCGGCAGTGCGCGGCTACTACGCGACTCAGGGCGTCCATCTCGAGCTCCGGGCGTCACGGCTCGTGTATCTCGGGCGACGCGGCGGCCTCTGGGGCTTCGTCGACTCCGTGCATGCGGCGGCGCTGCGACGCCTCCAGGCCGGTCCCGACGCATCAGCGCCGCGCTCGCTGGTCGCCGGTATCACCCTCGGCGAGACGGGTGCGATGCCCGCCGACGTGCGGCAGCAGTTCCGCGACTCCGGCCTGTATCACCTCGTCGCCGTGTCGGGCCAGAACGTTGCGTTGGTGGTCGTCTTCGCGCTCGCCTGCCTGGCGGCCGCCGGCGTGATCGGCGCGCCTGCGCGGATCGCGGCCATCGCCGCGACGGTGCTGTACGTGCTCGTCACCGGCGCCGGGCCCTCGATCGTCCGCGCTGGGGTGGCGGGCACGCTGGTCGCGATCGCCTGGCTGGCGTCCCGGCCGGTCGCCCGCTGGCATCTTCTGGCATGCGGAGCCGCGGTCGTGCTCGCGCTGAATCCGCTCGACCTCTTCAACCCCGGGTTCCAGCTCAGCTTCGCCGCGGTCTGGGCCATCTACGTCCTGGCCCCGCGGCTGCAGCCGCGGCTCGGGTCGGCGGTGGCCGTGTCGGTTGCCTGCACGCTCGTGACCACGCCGATCGCGTGGTGGCACTTCGGCAGCCTCGCGCCCCTGTCCGTCCCCGCGAACGTCCTGGCGCTCCCCGCGGCCGCGCCGATCCTCGTCTGCGGGCTGGCAGCGATCGTCACCGGCTCCGTCTGGCAACCGCTGGCGACGCCGCTGCTGGGGGTGGCCGACCTGCTCGCCGGCTACCTGATCTGGGTGGCCCGCCTGTGCTCGTGACCGTCGGCGCGGCCGCGGCGGGTCAGGCCGGCGTCGCCAGCGACCGCGGCGCGGCGCCGACGTAGCGCGAGTCGGGACGGATCAGCCGGCCGTGCGCCGCCTGCTCGAGCGCGTGCGCCGTCCAGCCCGCCGTTCGGGCGACGGCGAACGCGGGGGTGTAGAGATCGGTGAGCAGGCCGACGCCGTCGAGCACGATCGACGCGTAGTACTCGACGTTGGTCTTCAGCGGCCGGTCGGGCTTGTGCTCGGCGAGCAGCCGCAGTGCGACGTCCTCGACGTCGATCGCGAGCTGCAGCCAGTCAGCGTCCGCCGCAAGCCGTTCGGCGACCTGGCGAAGCGCGGCGGCGCGGGGATCCATCGTCTTGTAGACGCGGTGCCCGAAGCCCATCAGGCGCTCGCCGCGAGCCAGTGCTTCGCGGATCCACACCTCGGCATGGTCGACGTCGCCGATCTGCGTCAGCTGGTCGCGCACCTCGGAGGGAGCGCCGCCGTGGAGCCGCCCCTTGAGCGCGCCGACGGCGCCGCAGACCGCACTTGCAAGATCGCTCTGCGTGCTCGTGATGACGCGCGCCGTGAACGTCGACGCGTTCAGGCCGTGCTCGGCGCACACCGTGAAGTACGCGTCGAGCGCACGCGCCTGGGCCGGATCGGGCTGCTCGCCGCTGATCGCGTGCAACAGTCGCCCGGCCACGCCGAGGTCCGCGCCCTCGGAGCTGTCGACCGGCCGCTTGCCGTCTCGAAGCCGCGCGAATGCCCCGACGACGGCGGGCCCGAGTGCGATCAGCTGGCGAGCCTGATCCGGCGTCGGCGGCCAGCCGAACCGCCGCTCCGCGCCGAAGGCCGAGACGCCGGTTCGCAGTGCATCGAGCGGCGCGCACGACGTCGGAAGCCCGCGCAGCGCGGCCAGCACGGTCGAGTCGAGCTCCGCCACGGGCAGCACCTCGTCATCCGCCGGCCATTCGCCGTCGAGCAGCAGCCCCACCACCCGGTCGTAGCTCCCGTGCGAGGCGAGATCGCCGATCTCGTACCCCCGGTAGAGCAACCGCCCCGCCTGCCCGTCGACGAGGCTGATCGTCGTCTCGGCGGCGACGACTCCCTCAAGCCCGCTGTTGACCTCCGCTGGCATGGCGGCGCGATTGTAGCCACCCATCGGCTCGAGCACGCGCATCCGCCGTGCCCGGTTGCCGTCCATGCGACAATGAGGCCATGAAACTCTCCGCCAAGGCCGACTACGCGGTGCGAGCGGTGCTCGTGCTCGCCTCGCACGACGACCCGCACCCGCTCAAGGGCGAGCTGATCGCCGCATCCCAGGACCTGCCGCTCAAGTTCGTCGAGAACATCCTCGGCGAGCTGAAGCACGCCGGGCTGGTCGTGTCGCAGCGCGGGCCGGAGGGTGGATACCGGCTGGCCGTTCCGGCCGACCAGATCACCGTCGCCGAGGTGATCCGGGTGGTGGACGGGCCGCTGGCCGCGGTTGCCGGCGTGCGTCCGGAGGCGATCGTCTACCCACCCGGGGCTGAGGCGCTGCCGGACGTCTGGCTGGAGGCGCGGTCGCAGCTTCGCTCCGTGCTCGAGAACATCACGTTCGCCGATCTGGTGCGGCGCTCGCGGGCCCGTGCCGGGCGGCTGGAGCCGTCGCCCGCGGGGGGCAGCACTGGCACATAAGCCGGCGTACCTGATCGCGGGCACCGACTGGCCCAAGATCGACGCGGCGGCGACACGCCTGCGCGGCCAGTTCGACGAGGACTCGGTCGAGCAGATCACGGTTGGGGACGAGGAGCAGGTCGACATCGTGGCGGCCTGCAATGCGCTCGGCCTGTTCGGCGGCGAGCGGCTGGTGTTCGTTCGCGGGGCCGAGTCGCTGGAAACCGAGCAGGTGGACGAGATCGTCGCCTACCTGGCCGATCCGGCGCCGGGAACCTGCCTGGCGCTGTTCGGGGGAAAGGGCATTCCCGACGACGGCCCGCTCGCGGTCGCCGTGGCGAAGATCGGAGACGTCCGCATCTTCGACGCTCCGGACGACGAGCATGCCGTGCAGTGGGTGGTGAAGCGGTTCGCGGAGACCGGAATCGCCTGCCCCGCCGGCATCGCGAAGCGGATCGTGAAGCGCGCGGGCATCGAGATCGGCGACCTCGCGCTCGAGGTGGAGAAGCTCGCGGTGCACGGTCGTGACCGCGCGCCGACCGAGGCTGAGGTCGACGCGCTCGTGCCGGAGCAGCAGGACGTGAAGCCCTGGAACATGACGGACGCGTGGGGCCGCCGCGACGCGGCGGCGGTCGTGGGCTACGCCACGGCGGACATCGAGAAGCCCGACGACGTGCAGCGGATCTCGGCGATCTTCGCCAACCACGTGCGCCGCGTCCGCCAGGCCCTGCTCGTCGTCGAGGCGGGCGGGTCGGAGAGGGAGGTGCAGAAGCAGCTCGGCCTCAAGTCGCCCTTCCAGGCGAAGGGGCTGTGCCGGCAGGCGCGGGCGTTCAGCGAGCCGGAGCTGGCCCGCGCCGTCGTGCGCCTGGCCGAGCTGGACGAGGCGATCAAGGGTGGCAGCCGCCTCGACCCCCGGCTCGAGCTGGAGCTGGCGCTGGTCGAGATCAGCTCCGAATGAGCGGCCAGACCGCCGCGGCAGCGGTCGCAGCGCTCGTCTCGCTGGCGTGCACGGTGGTGGTGGCCGGGCGCGCGCTGCGCCGTCCGGTGCGCCCGCCGCTTGTGGCATGGACGATCGGATTCGCGCTCTTCACCGTGGCGACCGCCGCCCTGTGGTACGGCGCCGCCCGGGGCTGGAGCGACACGACGTTTCGGCTCTACTACCTGTCCGGCGGCATCCTGGTCGTCGCCTACCTGGCCGTCGGCGAGCTGCTGCTGGTTGCGCCGGCGCGCCGCGCGACGCGGCTGATCGCAGCCACGATGCTCTGGATCACCTTTGCATCTGCGGCGGCCGTGATCGCGGCCGACGTGAACGGCGCGCAGCTGGCCGCCGCCGGTGCGACGCCGCCGAACGGCGCGATGGGAGGGCCGTGGACGACGATCCTCGCCGCGGCGCTGAACACGGCCGGCACAGTCGTGCTGCTGGCGGGGTCGATCGCTTCGGCCCGGCGCCGGCGCGACGCGCGGCCGCTGCTCGTCGCGGCCGGCGTGGCCGTGATCGCGCTGGCGTCCACGGCGACCCGGCTCGACGTCTACGCGCTGTTCGCGCTTGGCCAGGCGCTTGGCATCGTGCTGATCCTCGCCGGCCTGGCCTGGCGCCGCTGAACGCGTCACAGCGGGCGTTTGCCGTTGCACGGCTGTGACGAGCAGCGGCGGCCGAACCGTTCTAGGATCGGGGCGTGCGCCCGTCTGCCTCAGCCGTCTCGTCCGCCCTCGCAGCCTCCGCAACGCGGCGGCGGCAGCCCGGCCCTCCGCGCGGCATGGGCCGGGAGTGGGTCGCCGCGCTCGCGGGCGTGCCGCTCTTCGCCGGCCTCTCGCAGCGGCAGCTGCGCTCCATCGCGCGCCTGGCCGAGCAGGTGCAGGTGCCCGCCGGCGCCCCGGTGGTGTTCCGTGCCGCGCCCGGCAGCGAGTTCTTCGTCATCCTCGACGGAACGGCGGTGGCCGGGCCGCCGACCCGCGAGCAGCACCACCTCGGGCAGGGAGACTTCTTCGGCGAGATGTCCGTGATCGACGGCCGGCCGCGCTCCGCAGCCGTCCGAGCCGAGACCGACCTGACGCTGATGGTGCTCGGGCGCTCCGCCTTCCTCCGGCTCCTGCGCGAGCAGCCGTCGGTCGGGATCGCGGTGATGACCGAGCTCGCGGCGCGCGTCCGGCGCCTCGAGGCGGCTACGTCTCGGTCGTGACGCCGGCCGCCATGCGGGCGGCCTGCGACTTGCGGCGGGCGGCCGCGTTCTTGTGGATCGCCTTGCGGGCGGCCGCGCGGTCGAGCAGCACGACCAGCCGGCGGTGGGAGTCGGCGATCCGCTCATCCTCGCCGCTGTCGACCGCCTCGCGCAGCCGGCGGAAGAGCGTCTTGATCTGGGTGCGATAGCGCAGATTCTCGAGCCGCTGTCGGGCGGCGAGGCGTACGCGCTTCTCCTGCTGCTTCGAATTCGCCATAGAAAAGCCCCTCCGCGGGGCCGTCGGACTATAGCACTAGACTCTCCCGCCGATGGCAGACACCCGCCGGCTGGCGACGTCCACGGCCGTCTTCGGAGCGGCCACCGCGATCTCCAGAGTGGCGGGCCTGGTACGGGAGAGCGCCGCGGCCGCCGTGCTCGGCTCGGGCTCGGTCTACTCGGCGTTCACGGTCGCGTTCAACCTGCCCAACCTGATCCGGGCGATCGTCGCCGACAACGCGATCAGCGCCGCGTTCGTGCCCGTGTTCCTCGAGCTGCGCGAGCGTGGGGAGGAGCGGGAGGCCTGGCGTGTCGCCGGCATGGTGATCTGGACGACGGCCGTCGTGCTCGGGGCCCTGTCGGCGCTGTTCATGCTGCTCGCCCCGCTGTTCGTCCCGCTCCTGCTGCTCGGCAACGGCAACGTCAGCTCCGATCTCGTCGTGTCGCTGACCCGCTGCCTGTTCCCGATCGTGGTGCTGATGGGGCTGACCGGCGTGGTCACCGGCATCCTCAACGCCGAGCGCATCTTCGGCGTGCCGGCGTTCGCGCCGGTCGTGTGGAACCTCGTCATCATCGCGGCGCTGTTCGGCTTCGCCCGGCACGGGTCGCTCGAGTACCGGGCGCACGTCTATGCGATCGGCATCCTCGTGGCCACGATCGTCCAGCTGATGATCCCGCTGCCGCTGCTCCGCGGCCGCGGCACCGGCCTGGCCTTCCAGCTCGGCTTCGGCAACGAGCACGTGCGGCGGGTGCTGCGGCTGATGATCCCCGTCTCGCTGGGCCTCGGCCTGATCAACGTGAACCTGACGCTCGATACGCTGATCGCGACGCATCACAGCGACACCGCCGCCGGCGACCTCGGCTTCGCCTTCCGGCTCTTCATGCTGCCGCAGGGGCTGTTCTCGGTGGCCGTGTCGTCGGTGCTGTTCCCGGAGCTGGCGCGCGCGGCCGGCGCCCGCGACCTGCCCGAGCTCTCCCGCATCGTCTCCCGCGGAGCCCGTGCCATCGTCTTCCTCCTGCTCCCCGCCGCGGCCGTCTCGATCGCGCTCGCCTACCCGGTGGTGCGCCTGCTCTACCAACACGGCCAGTTCGACGCGGGCGATACCCGGCGCGTCGGCGCGACGCTGATCACCTTCTCGCTCGGGCTGGTCGCGAACGGCCTCTCCCTGCTCCTGACGCGTGCCTTCTTCAGCCTGCAGGAGCCGCGCGTGCCGACGCAGGTGGCTGTCATCAACCTGGTTCTCAACCTCATCCTCGACATCGCGCTGCTGCACTTCGGGGCTGCCGGCATCGCCCTCGCCACGGCGGTCGTGACAACCTTCAACGCCGTGGCGCTGGCGCTGCTGCTCCGCCGCCGCGTGGGGCTGATGCACGGCCGCGAGATCGCGCGGGCGACGCTCCTGACCGTCGTTGCGACCATCTACTGCACCGTTGCCGCCCTTGGCACCTGGTATCCGCTCGACCAGCTGCTCGGCCACACGCTGGGTGCCCAGATCGTGTCGCTCGCGCTCGGGCTGCTCGCCGGCGCAGCCGCGTACCTCGCGGCCGCACGCTTCCTCGGCCTCGAGGAGGTCGGCATCCTCACCAGCCTGGTGCGCCGCCGCGCGGCGCCCGCCTGAACCTCCGCCTCTACCCTTCATCCATGGCGCTCTCCCGCATCCGCAACTTCTCGATCATCGCCCACATCGACCATGGCAAGTCGACGCTGGCCGACCGGATCCTGCAGGTCACCAAGACGGTGGCCGACCGCGACATGCGCGAGCAGATGCTCGACTCCATGGATCTCGAGCGGGAGCGCGGGATCACGATCAAGGCGCAGGCCGTCCGCGTGCTCTACCGCGCCGCCGACGACCGGGTCTACGAGCTGAACCTGATCGACACGCCCGGCCACGTCGACTTCACCTACGAGGTGAGCCGCTCGCTGGCCGCATGCGAGGGGGCGCTGCTGGTGGTCGACGCCGCGCAGGGCCTGGAGGCGCAGACGCTCGCGAACGCGTATCTGGCGATCGAGAACGATCTCGACATCGTCCCCGTGGTCAACAAGATCGACCTGCCGGCCGCCGACCCCGACACCGTCGCGACGGAGGTCGCCGACCTGATCGGCGACTCACCGGACAACGTGCTTCGCATCTCGGCAAAGACCGGGGCCGGCGTCGAGGCGGTGCTGCAGGCCGTCGTCGACCACATCTCGCCGCCGGAGGGCGACCCGCAGGCCGCACCCCGTGCGCTGATCTTCGACTCCTCGTACGACCAGTACCGCGGCGTCGTCGCGTTCGTGCGCATGGTGGACGGTGCCTTCCACAAGGACGACCGCGTGCTGGCCATGGCGCAGGGGACCCGCTTCGACGTCGAGGAGCTGGGCTTCTTCTCGCCGGGCATGCGGCCGGCGAAGCACCTGTCCGCGGGCGAGGTGGGGTACATCGTCACGGGGCTGAAGGACGTGTCGCAGCTGCGGGTGGGGGACACGCTCACGCTCGCGCGCGCCGGCGCCGAGCACCCGCTGCCCGGATACAAGGACGTCAAGCCGATGGTGTTCGCCGGCCTGTTCCCGACCGACTCCGACCAGTACCCGGAGCTGCGCGACGCGCTGGAGAAGCTGAAGCTGAACGACGCCGCGCTCTCGTACGAGCCGGAGGTGTCGCAGGCGCTCGGGTTCGGCTTTCGGTGCGGCTTCCTCGGGCTGCTGCACATGGACATCGTGCGCGAACGGCTGGAGCGCGAGTACGACCTCGACCTGCTGGTCACGGCTCCGAACGTGGCCTACCGCGTGCAGGACGTCAAGGGCGAGTGGCACGAGGTGCACAACCCGGCACAGATGCCGCCGTCCGGCGACGTGCTGGCGACCGAGGAACCGTTCGTCCGGGCGTCGCTGATCGCGCCGAAGGAGTTCGTCGGCGCACTGATGGAGCTGAACCAGGAGCGCCGCGGGGAGTTCGAGCACATGGAGTACCTGAGCGAGGAGCGTGTGCAGCTCGTCTACGACCTGCCCCTGGCCGAGGTCGTGCTCGACTACTACGACCAGCTGAAGTCGCGCAGCCGCGGCTACGCGTCCTTCGACTACGACCTGCTCGGGTTCCGCGAGGGCAAGCTCGTCAAGGTGGACGTCCTGCTGGCCGGCGAGCAGGTCGACTCGCTGTCGCTGATCACCCACCGCGACAATGCCTACAAGCAGGGCAAGGCGCTCGTCGAGGCGCTCAGGGAGCGCATACCCCGGCAGATGTTCGAGGTCGCCATCCAGGCGGCCGTCGGCTCCCGCGTGATCGCCCGCGAGACGGTCAAGGCCAAGCGCAAGGACGTGCTCGCGAAGTGCTACGGCGGCGACATCAGCCGCAAGCGGAAGCTGCTGGAGAAGCAGAAGAAGGGCAAGAAGCGGATGAAGCAGGTCGGGAACATCGAGGTGCCGCAGGAGGCGTTCCTCGCGGTGCTCGAGATCAACCGCGACGGGGCGGCGAGCGGTGGCGGCTGAGCACCTCTATCTCCACGTCCCGTTCTGCGGCCATCGCTGCGGCTACTGCGACTTCGTGACCGTCACGGGCCATGCCGACCTGCACGAGCGGTACGTGGACGCGCTGATCTCCGAGCTCGCGCGCGAGCAGCCGGCACCGCGCACGATCTTCATCGGCGGCGGCACCCCGTCGCTGCTCGGCGACGACCTGCTGGCGCGGCTGCTGGCGTCGCTGCCGCGGTGCGAGGAGCTGACGATCGAGTGCAACCCCGAGACGATCACGCCGTCGAAGGCCCGGGTGCTGGTCGAGGGGGCCGTGAGCCGCGTCTCGCTCGGCGCCCAGTCGTTCCAGCCGCACCTGCTCGCGACGCTCGAGCGCCGGGCCGCTCCGGCGCGCGTTCTGGACGCCGTCGCCGTGCTTCGCGAGGCCGGTGTGTCGAACCTCAACCTCGACTTGATGTTCGGAGTACCGGGTCAGACTCCAGCCGACCTCGAGGCCGACCTCGACAACGTATTGAGCGTACGTCCCGAGCACGTCAGCTACTACGAGCTCGAGGCGAAGCCGGGGACCCGGTTCACCCACCGGCACGGGGCGGCGCTGGCAGCACAGAGCGACGCGCTGGAGCGCCACTACGAGACGGTGGTGAAGACGCTGCGGGGCGCCGACTATCGCTGGTATGAGACTGCGAACTTCTGCCGCGACGGGCGCCGCTCGCTCCACAATCTCGGCTACTGGGAGGGGCGCGACTACCTCGGGCTCGGCGTCGGCGCCGTCTCCACCCGGGGTCTGGTGCGGACGCGCAACCTGGCCTCGCTGCCGCGCTACCTCGAAGCCGTCGAGGCGGGGCGCGTGCCGCCCTCGCGGACAGAGCTGCTGACGCCGTCGGAGCGCGGCAGCGAGCGGGTGATGCTGGGGCTGCGGCTCGACCGGCCGCTTGCACTGTCCGGGCTCGAGGACGTGATCGACCCCGACCAGCTGGCCCGGATGCGGCGCGCCGGGATGGTCGACGGCGACGACAGTACGATCTCCCTGAGTGAGCGTGGCCGGTATCTGGCCAACGACGTGGTCAGCACGATCCTGCGATGAGCACCTCCCGCCTCCATCTCACGCCCCGCCAGGTGCTGATCCTGACCAGGGTCGTGACCGACTACATCGCAACCGGCCACCCGGTCGGCTCCAAGGCGCTCGTCGAGAGCGGTATCGTCGACGCCTCCTCGTCGACGGTCCGGTACGAGCTGGCCGAGCTCGAGTCTCTGGGCCTGCTCGACCATCCCCATACCTCCGCCGGGCGCGTGCCGACGGACGCCGGCTACCGGCTGTACGCCGACCAGCTGCTCGAGCAGCCGCTCGGCGCTGCACAGCTGCCGATCGACCTCTCGGAGGTGCGCAACGAGGTCGACGCGGCGCTGCGCAACACCACCGAGATGATGTCGCAGGTCACCAACCTGCTGGCGGTCGTCACCGCTCCGCCGCTCGCGACGGCGGAGATCCGCCACGTCGAGGTGCTGCAGCTCCAGCCGCGCCTGCTGATGGTCGTGGTGATCACGTCCACCGGTGGGGTGACCAAGCGGATGTTCCCGTTCGAGGACACCGTCGACGCCAAGCTCGTCGAATGGGCCAACGCCTATCTCAACGAGCAGCTCGGCGGCGTGCGGATGGGCGCGCTCACGCTGCGCCAGCGGATGTACGACGACGGGCTCTCGCCGCGCGAGCGGGAGTTCCTGGAGGTGCTCGAGCCGGCGTTCACCGAGCTGGTGGGCGGCGACGAGCAGAGCCTGTACGTCGGCGGAGCGGCGCGGCTGTTCGAAGAGATGCGCTGGGCCGAGCTGGCGGAGATCAACGACATGATGCACGCGCTCGAGGAGCGGGTGGGGCTGCTCCAGCTGCTGCGCGGCGCGCTCGACTCGAACAGGCTGTACGTGCGAGTCGGCTCCGAGAACGAGATCCCGCATCTGCGGAGCCTCACGCTGGTGGCCGCCAACTACGGTCTGCCGGCACGTAACCTGGGGACGGTGTCGGTGATCGGGCCGATGCGGATGGACTACGCGACGGCGATCCGCTCCGTGCGAGGGGCGGCGGCGCTGCTGTCGGAGTTCGTCGAGCAGGTGTACGAGTAGCGCGGTTTCCGGCGGCGGCCTCCCGGGGAAGTCGTCGCGAATGGCAGCCACCGCTGAACGGCTGAGCGCAGGCGAGATCTACGAGCGCGTCCAGTCGAACGCCGAGGAGGAGCTCGGGCGCTCGTGGCCGGCGCTGGCGTTCTCGGGGCTGGGCGCCGGACTGGCGATGGGATTCACCGCACTCGGCGTGGCGGCCGGGCTGTCCATCCTGGGAGAGGGCCGGTGGCAGGAGTTCGCCGCGACCATGCTCTACCCGATCGGGTTCATCGCGGTGATCGTCGGCAGGGCCCAGCTGTTCACCGAGAACACCCTGTTCCCGGTCGTGCTGACGCTCCAGCGCGGCGACCGCGCGACGCTGCTCGACACCGCGCGGCTGTGGGGCGTGGTGTTCGCCGCGAACATCCTCGGCGCGCTGGTGTTCGCGGTGCTGGCCATCAGCGGAGGAGGGCTGGAGCAGCCGATCGGCGACCGGATGGTCACGCTCGGCGCCGGCGCCGTGCACCATCCCTTCGCAACCGTCGTGGTCAGCGGGGTGTTCGGCGGGTGGCTGGTCGCCCTTGTCGCCTGGCTCGTCACCGCGAGCCACCACACCATCGGCCAGGTCGCGATCATCTGGCTGCTGACCTTCCTGCTCGGCCTCGCGCACTTTGCGCACTGCATCGCATCGAGTGACGAGGCGCTCTGCGCCGTGGTGAACGGGACGATCGGCGTCAGCGCCTACGGGGTGTGGCTGGCTGCCGCCACGATCGGCAACATCATCGGAGGCGTCGTCATCGTCGCCGTCCTGAACTACGGACAGGTGCGGCCGGACACGGAGCGCGGGTAGCGCTGAGCCGTTAACAGAGTCGCGCGTCGGAGTGGGGCTCCAGTCCACTCCGACGCGCTTTTGACTCCGACCCCCCGGCTGCGAGTTGGGCGATGAGACCCCTTGGAGACTGCTGAATCCTTCCCGGCGGCCCACCGGTTGAGGGTTCGTCTCCGGCACCGCCGTCTCGCGTGCCGTCTTTGCGTTGTAGGCCTCACGATACCGATCGGCGCCTGCTCGGTCAAGTACCCGAAAAGGGTGAAATCAAGTAGTCTGTCAAGCAGTGCTTCACCAGCGAATGTCCCGCTTGGATAAAGGGTTCATGCCAGCGATCACAAATGTTCTCCGAGACACTGGTCAAGCAGTCAGCAATCCGCTACGGTGAGGGCATGGCAGACCACGCCACGAAGGTCGAGACGCAGGGGGTCACCCGCACGGCGCGCGCGACGGGGGTTGGCGCGCGCGTGCGCGAGGCGCGTCTCGAGGCGGGGCTCACGCAGGGCGAGCTGGGGGGCTCGCGCTTCTCCAAGGAGTACGTGAGCCAGGTCGAGCTGGGCAAGACGCGTCCGTCGCCTGCCGCGCTCGACTGGTTCGCCGGGCGGCTCGGCGTCGACCGCCTCGCGCTCGCGGGGGAGAGCAGCGCGGCCGTGCGGGCGGCATGCGAGGCGGCCGTCACGCGCGCCGAGGCGGAGATCGAGGCGCACCGCCATGCCGAGGCGCTTGCCGAGCTGGACGGAGCGAAAGGGGCGCTCCGTCCCGACGGCGACGAGCGACTGGCGCTGCGCCTGCGCCTGGCGCGGGGCTGGGCACTGCAGAACCTGGGACGGATGGACGAGGCGCTTGCCGAGCTGGGGGAGGCTCGGCGCGCCGCGGAGGAGGCTGGGTCGAGCGACGCCGTCGCACAGGCGCTGTACCGGATCGGGGTCGTCCGGTACAAGATGGGCAGCCTGTCGACGGCGGCGTCGCTGCTGGACGAGGCGCTGCGCGCCTGCGAGTCGACCCGCGATCCGTCCGACGCACTGCGGGCGCGGATCTTCAACGCCCGCGCAAAGGTCCGCCGGCGGCAGAAGGACTTCACCGCCGCGGCGGAAGACGTGGAGCAGGCGCTCGAGCTGGCGCACGCGCTGAACGACGACCGCGTGCTGGCCGAGACATACCTGGACGCGTCGCTGGTGGCGGAACGGCGCAACGAGTACACGCTGGCCCGCGAGCACGCCGAGCGGTCGAAGGCGCTGTTCGAGCGGGTGGCCGACCACGAGTACGTCGGCAAGCTCCTGAACAACCTGGGGCAGCTCCGCGCCATCACCGGCAAGCCGGAGGAGGCGGTGCCGCTGCTGCGGGAGTCCTTCCGCATCGCGGTCGAGCAGGACAACCGGATCGACGCCGCCTTCGCGGCGTCGTCGCTGGCATCGGCACGGATGCACAGCGGAGACCTCGAGGGCGCGATCGAGAGTGGAAATCGCGCGATCGAGCTATTGAGTGGGCGCGAGGAATACCGAGAAGAAGAAGGGAACGCTCGCATCGTGATCGGCCGCGCGGCACTGAAGCTCGGCCGGATCGATCAGGCGGAGCTGTCGTTCACGGCAGCGGCGGACTGTTTCGCCGCCGTCGAGACCGTCAGCCATCTCGCCGGCGCATGGGTCGCGCTGGGGGATGTCGCGGAGGCACGCGGAGAGTCGAAGAGGGCAGCGGAGCTGTATCGCAGGGCGGCGGACGCCCTGCAGGATGTCCGCTGGTAGGGGAGGACCCCCGTGGAGGAGGTAGGCAGATGCGGTATCTGACGAAGCGCCCGACCCTGTTCGTGTGGGCGGTCGTTCTCGCCATGCTGGTGGGCAAGGCCGGTGGCCATCACAGCCACGGCTTCCACCAGTGGTTCGGCTTCTGAGCCGACAGGCGTAGCGGCGGAGCGGGCGGCCGAGAGGCCGCCCGCTCAGTTACCGCACGTCTCTACACTGCTGCCCGTGGCGAAACGGGACTACTACGAGGTGCTGGGCGTCGGCCGGGACGCCGCCGAGGCGGACGTCAAGAAGGCGTTTCGGAGGCTGGCGCGCGAACTGCACCCCGACGTCAACCCCGACGACCCGGAGGCGGCCGAGCGCTTCCGCGAGGCGGCCGAGGCCTATGAGGTGCTGTCCGACGCCCAGACGCGCGCTCGCTACGACCGGTTCGGGCATGCCGGCGTTGACGGCGCCTCCCTGCACACCGACCAGTTCATGGATTTCGGCTCGCTCTCCGACCTGCTCGGCGCCTTCTTCGGCGACGACCTGTTCGGCGGAGCGATGCGGCGCGGGCCGCAGCGGGGCGCGGACGTCGCGGTGGCCGTGACGCTGGAGCTGGCCGAGGCGGCGTTCGGCGCGCAGCGCGAGCTCGAGGTCGAGGTGGTCGGCAGCTGCGAGCGCTGCGGCGGGAACGGGGCGGAGCCGGGCACCCAGCCGGAACGCTGCGAGACGTGTGCCGGCCAGGGGCGCGTCCAGCGCGTCCAGCAGACGGCGCTGGGACAGTTCGTCCAGACCTCGTCGTGTCCGACCTGCTCCGGCCGCGGCGTCACCATCTCGACGCCCTGCACGACGTGCCGCGGCCGCGGCCGCGTGCCGGAGACGCGCACGGTCACCGTGGACATCCCGGCCGGCATCATGGACGGCCAGCGGATGCAGCTGCGGGGCCGCGGCCACGAGGGCGAGCCGGGCGGCGCGCCCGGAGACCTGTACGTGGCCGTGCGGGTGGCGCCCGATCCTCGCTTCGAGCGCGACGGCAACGACATCGTCGCCGTCCTCAACGTCCCGTTCACGCGCGCCGCGCTGGGCACCACCATGACCGTCGAGACGCTCGACGGCGACCAGGAGGTCGAACTGCGTCCCGGCACCCAGCCGGGAGACGTCCTGGTGCTGCGCGGCAAGGGCGTGCCGGTGCTGAACGGCCGCGGCCGCGGCGACCACCGGCTGCTCGTCAACGTGATGCTGCCCCAGCGCCTGACCGACGAGCAACGGCGGCTGCTGACCGAGTTCGAGGCGGCCGTGACCGATGAGACGTACCGCCCGGACGAGTCGTTCTTCGGCCGTATCCGCTCGGCGTTCTCGTGATGCGGCGGTGCAGCATGCGCGTCCCGGCCGCCGAGGCCGACGTCGCGCTGCTGCGGATGCTCGAGTGGTTTCCCAGCGGAGTGGAGGAGGCGCGCGAGGGCGACGACGTCATCCTGTCCGGCTACGCCGAGCGGTCGCCGGATCCGAGCCTCGCCGAGGAGCCCGTCGCCGCCGGATGGGAGGATGCCTGGCGCGAGCATCACCGGCCGGTGCGCGTGGGGCGGCTCTGGGTCGGCCCGCCGTGGTTCGATCCCGAGCCGGTCGCGATCGTGATCGACCCCGGGCGCGCCTTCGGCACCGGCGCGCACGGCTCCACCAGGGCCGCCCTCTCGCTGCTCCAGGAGCTGGATCCGACTCCGGCGCTTGACCTCGGCTGCGGTTCGGGCGTCCTCTCGATCGCGGCGCTGAAGCTCGGCTTCGGCCCGTTGCGGGCGTTCGACATCGATCCGCTCGCCGTGGCCGCCACGGCCGAGAACGCGGTGCGCAACGGCGTCGAGGTCCCGGCCGAGCGGCGCGACGTGCTGACCGGCCCGCTGCCCCCGGCGCCGCTGTGGCTGGCCAACCTCGAGCTGCACCTGCTCGAGCCGCTGCTGCGCCGACCAGATCGCCCGCCGCTGATCCTGGCGTCCGGCCTGCTCGAGAGCCAGCGCCTGGGCGAGGGGCCTCGCCGCGTGGTCGACGGGTGGGCCGCCGAGCTGGTCGAGCGGTGACACACGTCTACCGGTTCTTCGCGCGCGACGTCCGCGACGGCGTGGCCGTCCTCTCCCAGGGCGACCACCACCACCTCGAACACGTCCTGCGCCTGCGGGTGGGCGATACTTGCGAGGTCGTGTGGCGCGACACCGTGCACCGCGCGCGGGTCACGCCCGAGGGATGCGAGCTGCTCGAGGAGGTCGATGAGGTGGCGAGGGCGCCGTCGGTGACCGTGTGGATCGCCCAGCCGGGCGCGCGCTCGGACGAGGCGGTCGAGAAGCTGACCGAGTTGGGGGTGACCGCGGTCGGCGCGCTCGAGAGCGAGCTGCTCAAGAGCCGGTTCAGCGCGTCGCGGCTCGAGCGGTGGGGCCGGGTCGCCGAGTCGGCCGCGAAGCAGTCCAAGCGCGCGCGGCTTCCCGACCTGCTCGGGCCGGCCACCTATGCGGACGTGCTGAGCCGTGAGGCGGTCGTCCTCAGCAACACGGGGGCGTCGGGCGGGCTCGCCGACCGTATCGTCGGGCGGCGCTCCGCCACCTTGCTGATCGGCCCGGAGCCGGGGTTCTCCGACGCCGAACTGGATCTGGCGCGCTCGCGCGGCGTCGCCGTCGCGACCTTCGGCCCCGTGGTGCTCCGCACCGAGACGGCGGCCATCGTGGCCGCGGCGCTCGCCCTGCGCGAGATGGGGTTCCTGGGATGACGTCGTTCGCGTCGGAGTTCCTCGGCTGCAAGGTCTCGATGACCGACGCTCACCAGGTACGCGAGCGCCTTGCCCTGGACGGGCACCGCGAGGTCGACGGCGTGGATGCCGCCGTGCGCGTGATCAACACGTGCTGCGTCACCGCGGAAGCGGTGGCGAAGTCGCGGAAGGCCGCCCGCCGTGCGTCGCGCTCCGCCGAGCACGTGATCGTGACCGGCTGCGCCGCGGCGCTGGACGGGGCGTTCGACGGGCTGCCGCCCAACGTCACCGTGCTCCGGCGTCCGTCGGAACTGCTGGCCGAGGCGGTCTCGGCCACCGTCGGGCCGCTCGCCTGCACCGGCGCGGCCGAGTCGCGGTTCGCGCGCACCCGCGCCTACCTGAAGATCCAGGACGGCTGCTCGTTCACCTGCAGCTACTGCGTGATCCCGCAGGTGCGCGGCGCCAGCCGCAGCCGTTCGGCGGCTGCGGTCGTCGCCGAGGCGGCGAGGAGAGCGGGGCAGGGCCATCGCGAGCTGGTGCTGACCGGTGTGAACCTCGGCTGCTTTCGCGACCGGTCGGCCGGCGTCGACCTGGCGGCTCTGCTTGCGGACGTGGCGGGCATCGAGGGCGTCGACCGCGTGCGGCTCTCGTCGATCGAGGTCAACCATCTGAGCGACCGGCTCCTGCAGGCGGTCGCCGGTACGCCCGGCGTCGCACCGCACCTCCACGTGCCGATGCAGAGCGGCTCGGACGCGGTGCTGCGCGCGATGCGGCGCCGGTACACCTCCGCGCGGTTCCTCGAGCGGATGCGCCGGGCGCGGACGCTCGTCCCCGACGTCAACCTGACCACCGACGTGATCGTCGGCCACCCGTCCGAGGGGCCGGACGACTTCGGAGCCACGCTGGCGGCCGTCCGCGACGCCGGGTTCACGAAGGTGCATGTGTTCCCGTACTCGCCGCGGCCGGGCACCCCGGACGCCGCCGAGGATCCGGTCGAGCCGGCCGAGAAGCGCCGCCGCTCGCTCGAGCTCCGCCGCCTGTCCGATGCCCAGGGCGCCGCCCACCGGGCTGGGAAGGTCGGCCGGCGTGACCTGGTGCTGGTCGAGGGGCATGACGGCCGCGGCTACGGCGGCGACTACACGCCGTTCATCGTCCCGGGCGCGCCGGCCGGCGAGGTGGTGCCGGTGATCGGGGTCGATGCGGGCGACGACGCGGTGATCGCTACGCTGTGCGCGTGACGCTGACCGAACGCGTGCAGGCGTCGCTCCGCGACGCGATGAAGAGCGGGCAGAGGCAACGGCTCGAGGCCCTTCGGCTGCTGTACTCCGCGCTCCAGAAGGCCGAGAAGGATGCGGCGGAGTTCGGTGACGAGCAGGCGATGGCCGTGCTGCGACGCGAGCGCAAGCAGCGCGTCGAGGCGGCCGAGGCATACGAGGCCGCGGGGCATGCCGAGCGCGCCGGGCACGAGCGTGCCGACATCCCCGTCATCGACGAGTTCCTCCCGGCCGCGATGAGCGAGGCCGAGCTGACGCAGCTGGTCGACGCGGCGATCGCCGAGACCGGCGCCTCCTCGATGAAGGACATGGGCAAGGTCATGGGCCTGGTCACCCAGCGCGGGAAGGGCCGCGCCGACGGGCGTACGGCGTCCGCTCTCGTCCGAACGCGGCTCGGCGCGTAGACTGAACCTGATGGCGCAACATCACAGCGAGGACGGCCGGCAGACCTGATGGCGCGTGTGAAGGTGTCGGTCGGGCACGACCTGGCAACGGAGCTCGGCGGCGACCGTGACGCCGTGCTTCACGAGCTCGCGGAGCGCACAGGGGCGGCGGTCTACCTGCGCGGCAACGAGCTGACGCTCGAGGGCGAGGATCCGGCGGTCGAGCGGGCGAAGGCGATGGTCGACGAGCTCTCCGAGCTGGTCGTCCAGGGCGTGTCCATCGGCCCGCAGACGGTCGAGGCGGTGGCGGGCGTCCTGACGGCCGACGGGCGCGCCGTCGACGTGCTGCACGACGTCGTCTGGCATCACCGCGGTCAGCGGGTCTCGCCGAAGACGCTCGGCCAGAAGGCGTACGTGGACGCCATCCGCTCGAACACCGTGACGTTCGGGATCGGCCCGGCCGGCACCGGCAAGACCTACCTCGCGATCGCGCTGGCCGTGGCGGCGCTGTCGGAGCGTGAAGTCGCCCGCATCATCCTGACGCGGCCGGCGGTCGAGGCGGGCGAGCGGCTCGGCTTCCTGCCGGGCGACCTGCAGCAGAAGGTCGACCCGTACCTGCGCCCGCTCTTCGATGCGCTGCACGACATGCTCGACGCCGACAAGCTGGCGTCGCACATGGAGAAGGGCATGGTCGAGGTCGCGCCGCTCGCGTTCATGCGCGGCCGCACCCTCAACGACTCGTTCATCATCCTCGACGAGGCGCAGAACACCAGCCCCGAGCAGATGCAGATGTTCCTCACCCGGCTCGGGTTCGGGTCGCGGGTGGTCGTGACCGGGGACATCACGCAGATCGACCTGCCCCGCGAGCAGCGCTCCGGCCTGGTCAACGTCATGCGGGTGCTCGAGGGGGTGCCGGACATCGCCTTCGTCCGCTTCTCGGACGCCGACGTGGTGCGCCACAAGCTCGTCCAGCGGATCGTCAACGCGTACAAGCAGCACGCCGATGCGACCGGCGGCGGCCGGGAACGCCCGGAATGACGCTGGCGGTGGAGGTCGAGAACCACACGGCGTGGCGGATCGACGAGCCTGCCGTGGCCGAAGCGGTGCGCTCGACGCTGGCGGCCGAGGGCGTCGACGCCGGCGACGTCGGCGTGATCTTCGTCGACGAGCTCCGCATCGCCGAGCTGAACGGCATCTACCGCGGCAAGCCGGCGCCGACCGACGTGCTGTCGTTCCCGGTGGACGGGGATGCCGACCTGCCGCCCGGCCTGCCCCGACAGCTGGGCGACCTCGTGGTGTGCCCGTCGGTCGCGACGGCCGAGGGCACGCCGATCGCGACGCTGCTCGTCCACGGAGCGCTGCACCTCGTGGGCTACGACCACGAGACGGACGACGGCCGGATGCTCGAGCGGCAGGAGCAACTCGTGCAGGAGGTCGAGCCGGTTGTCGCCGATCCTTCGTAGCCGCGAAGACGTCGTCAAGCACACGCGCCGCGCCGGCCCGTTCCGTGTGGCTCGGCAGGAGGCGGCCGGACTCGTCACCAGCTTCAACTACGCCTTCGAGGGAATCATCTACGTCGTCCGCACCCAGCGGAACATGCGCGTGCACTTCGCCGGGGCGCTGCTGGTGCTGCCGCTCGGCGTCGCCCTCGGGGTGACGCGGTTCGAGCTGCTCGCGCTGCTGCTCTCGGTGTCCTTCGTGCTGATCGCCGAGATGCTGAACACCGCGCTCGAGAAGGCGATCGACGTGGCCACCAACTCGTTTGACCCGCTCGCCCGGACGGCGAAGGACGTCGCCGCCGGGGCGGTGCTCGTCGCCGCCGTCAACGCGACGTTCGTCGGCTACCTCGTGTTCGCGGAGCGCCTGCGGGACCCCAGCCGTCGCGCCATCGACTCGGTCAAGGGGTCGCCCGTCCACCTCTCGGTGATCGCCCTGGCGGTGGTGATCATGCTGGTGATAGCGCTGAAGGCGTTCACCAACCGGGGAACGCCGCTCCGCGGCGGGCTGCCGTCCGGGCACGCAGCCGTCGCGTACGGCGGCTGGGTGGCGATCACGTTCGCCGTCGCCGACTTCCGGCACGCGGTGCTCGTCTCGACGCTGGTGTTCGTGATGGCGACACTGGTGGCGCAGACGCGCGTGGAGGCCGGCGTGCACAGCACGACGGAGGTCGTGCTGGGCGGCCTGCTCGGCGCCACGGTGACGGCGGCGGTGTTCCAGGTCTTCAGCTGACCCGCCGAACGTGTGACGCTTTCGTGACGCGGCGGGGCTAGTTCCGTCACGGCGAGCTCCCTAGCCTTCGTGCATGCCCGCGTCCGCCACCTCCACCGCACTCGTGATCGCCGGCCGCTACCTCGCGAGCCCGGCGGCCCTGCGCACGCGCCCCGAGGGGCCGATCGAGGCGCTGGACACGCGCTCGGGCCGAACCGCGCAGGTGCGGATCGTCTTCGCGAGCGACGGATGGGAGGACGAGGCGTTCACCGAGGCCGTGTCGCGCTGGTGCGCGCTCGCGTGCTCGGAGATCTGCGGCGTGCTCGACTTCGGGGAGCACGAAGGCCGCCGGTTCCTGGTGGTGCCGCCCTCGCTCGGGATGACCGTCGAGCGATGGCAGGCGACCCGCCGCCCCGGGGCGGCCGATGCCGCAGCGCTGACGCTCGCCTTCGGCCGTCTCGCCGAGCGGATCGCGGCGGCGGGCTTCCCGGTCGACGCGTGCGACCTCGCCGACTGCGCGGTCGGCCCCGGGCCGACGCCGTTCATCGAGCGGCCGCTGCTCGGCTCGCCGCTCGTCAACGACGTGCTGGTGGGCCCCAGGGACGGCCAGCGAACGCTCGCATCCGTGCTTCGGGCCGCCGGGTCGGGGCCGCTGCCGGAGCCGCTGGCAGCCTGGTTGGAGCGGGCGGAACGGGCCGGATTCGCCTCCCTCGCCGAGTGCCTCGACGATCTCGAGCGCTGCGGGAACGACGTCCGCAGCAGCGATCCGACAGGCGACCTGCTCGGGCTCGACGGGCTGTTCGACGAGGACGACGAGGCGTTCGAGGCCCGGTTCCTGAGCCCCGAGCCGCGCCGCTGGCCGCGACGAGTGCTGGGCGGCGCCGGCGCTCTCGCGCTCGCGGTGCTCGCGTTCGCCGCGCTCGGCCACCGTCAACCGGGAGCCCTGGACGCTGCCGTTCGGCCCGCCGCCCCCCGGCCGGTCGCTGTCGCGGAGGCGCCGCCACATGCCGACGCGAAACCCCGCCGGCACCACGCCCACCGCCGCCCGCATCCGCACGCCCGCCGGACGCAGCGTCCCTCTCACCGCCACGCGACGCGCCCGGACACCCCGCCACCTCCGCCGTCCCCGCCGGCCGCGACGCCGACCCGCGCGAGCAGCGGGAGCGGCACCGCGCTGCCCGATCCGGGCTCGGTCGCCACGCTGCCGCCCCCCTGACCCGCCTGCGCGCGAACGTCGTCGACGCCGCGGTCGAGCGGAATCGATCATCTACGCTTGGCGCAGTGGCATTGTCTCAGTCGGACACGGAGCTGTACGAGCGGGCGCGCACCGCGGCG
The DNA here is from genome assembly GCA_036403155.1 of Gaiellales bacterium. Classification (GTDB taxonomy): domain Bacteria; phylum Actinomycetota; class Thermoleophilia; order Gaiellales; family JAICJC01; genus JAICYJ01. The sequence goes on from DASWRM010000042.1 coordinate 76,767, forward strand.
GCGAACGCCCATGCACCGTACTCCGACTTCCCGGTGGGCGCCGCCCTGCGGACGGTCGACGGCGCCGTGCTGACGGGCGTCAACGTCGAGAACGGTTCGTACGGGCTGACCAGCTGCGCGGAGCGAAACGCCGTTTTCACGGCCGTGGGGGCCGGGCACCGAGCGTTCGACGCGATCGCGGTGCACGCCGATGCCGGCTCGTCGCCGCCGTGCGGCGCATGCCGGCAGGTGCTCGCCGAGTTCGCGCCGGAGATCCGCGTGATCTGGCGACGTGAGGGCGAGGTGGTCGTGTCGTCGCTGGCGGCGCTGCTGCCGGAGCGCTTCGTGCTTTGAGCGACCCGGCGCCGTATCGCTCCGGCCTCGTTGCGCTGGCCGGCCGGCCGAACTCGGGCAAGTCGACGCTGGTCAACCGCCTCGTCGGCGAGCACGTGGTGGCGGTGTCGTCGCGGCCGCAGACGACGAGACGGCGGACGCTCGGCGCCGTGCGCGGGGACGGCTGGCAGATGGTGCTGGTCGACCTGCCCGGCGTGCAGAAGCCGTTCGACCGGCTCACGGAGCGGATGCAGCGGTCGGTCGAGGAGACGGTGGCGGACGCGGACGCCGTGGTGCTCATGCTGAACGGGCCGGACGGCGTGGGCCTCGGCGACCGGCACATCGCGTCCGGTGTGCTGCGCCCGGGTGCGCCGCCGTGCGTGATCGCGATCAACAAGGTCGACATCATGCGGCCGGCCGGGATCGCCGAGACGATCGCCGCGGCCGCAGAGCTTGGTGACTTCCACGCGATCCATCCGATCAGCGCGCGCGCCGGGACCGGAGTCCAGGAGCTGGCCGCGGACCTCGCCGCGCTGATGCCCGAGGGCCCCGCGTACTTCCCGGAGGGCATCAGCACCGACCAGACGGCCGAGCAGCGGATCGCCGAGTCGATCCGCGAGGTGGCGCTCCAGGCGCTGCGGCAGGAGGTTCCCCACGCCGTCGCGGTGCTGGTCGACGAGATCACGCAGGGCCGGCGCGGCGTGACGGTCGTGCAGGCGACGATCATCTGCGAGAGCCAGTCGCAGAAGCGAATCCTGGTGGGCGCGAACGGTGCGATGGTCCGGTCGATCGGGACGGGCGCGCGGCCGGTCGTCGAGGAGATCCTGAGCAGTCACGTCTTCCTCGATCTGACGGTGAAGGTGCGGCCACGGTGGCGGCGCGACGAGGCGGAGCTGGACCGGCTCGGGATCTGAGCAGCCGCGGTCGATGGACTACACTGACACGCGGATGCCTCCGTCGTCAGCCGAGCAACTGGCACGCGCCATCGACCACACGCTGCTCGACCCGGGTGCCGGCAAGGATACGGTCAGATCGCTCTGCAGGGAGGCTGCCGAACGGCGGTTCGCGGCGGTCTGCGTATATCCGTGGTGGGTGCCAATGGCGCGCGCCGAGCTGGACGGCGCTGCGGCCGTGTGCACGGTCGTGGCCTTGCACGGGCTCGACTCGACCCGCGCCAAGTGTGGCGCCGCGCGGGCGGCGATCGCCGGCGGGGCCGACGAGGTGGACGTGGTGCTCGCGTATGCCGCGCTGCGCGGCGGTGACGCCGCCGCCGCCGGGCGTGACATCGCCGAGGTGGTCGCGGCCGCCCGCGCTGAGCGAGGCGATGCCGTCGTCAGGGTGATCGTCGAGGCGGGCGAGCTGACGGCGGACCAGCTGGCGGCAGCGTGCCGGCTCGTGGCCGAGAGCGGCGCCGACTTCGCCAAGACGTCGACCGGCACCCGCGGCGGAGCAACGGTCGAGGCGGTGTCGTTCATGCGCAGGGCGCTGCCCGGGGAGGTGGCCGTCAAGGCGTCCGGCGGCATCCGCACGCTGGCCGCGGCGCAGGCGCTGCTCGCGGCCGGCGCGACGCGGCTCGGGACGAGCAGCGGCGTGGGCATCCTCGACGAGCTGGAGGCGCATGCCGTCGCTTGAGAAGCGTCTCAGCTCGGCCCGGAAAGAGGTCGAGCAGCGCCGCTCGGCGCGGCCGCTCGCCGACCTCGAAGCGGCGGTCGCGGGCCTGGAGCCGATACGGCCGTTCACCGAGGCTGCGTCGGGCGAGGAGATCGATTTCGTCCTGCGGCTGAGGGAGGTCGACGGCCCGCTGCTCGAGACGGCCGAGAGCCTCGAGGTGGCTGGGCTCGCGGGTCCGATCGGACAGCTGTCGTCGCTCGCCGCGTTGACAGCCCTCCCGCTGCTGCTGACCGATGTCGTCGTGGACGGCTACCAGCTCTACGAGTCGCGCCTCGCGGGTGCCGGCGGGGTCGTGCTGATCGCGGCCGCATTCCGCGACGAGGACGAGCGTGAGCACCTGTCCGAGCTGTACGGCCTGGCGGGGTCGATCGGCCTGGACGTGATCGTCGAGGTGGCTGACGAGGAGGAGATCGAGGACGTGCTCGAGCTGCTCGACCCCGACTCGTTCCTCGTCCGCAACCGGAGCGAGGACGGGGAAGCGGCGGACTTCGAGCGGACGTTCTCGCTGCTCGAGGAGGTGCCGGCCGGCAAGGTGGTCGTCAGCCAGGGCGGCGTGCGGGAGCGCGACGAGGTCGAGGCGCTCGAGCGCGCGGGGGTCGATGCCGTGATCCTCGGGCCGTGGGCTGCGGCGGGCGATCTTGCCGACACGCTGCGCGTGCTGCGCGGCGAGTCGCGCTGAGCTACCCGAACAGGGCCTCAGCCTGGCGGTAGAGCTCGGGCGGGACGGTCTTCAGTTCGGCGACCGCGTCCGCGATCGGCACCGCCACGATCTCGTCGCCGCGGAGGGCCGCCATCATCCCGAACTCACCGTCGAAGACGAGGTCGGCGGCCTTCAGCCCGAAGCGTGTCGCGAGCACGCGGTCGTGGGCGGTGGGCGAGCCGCCGCGCTGGACGTGGCCGAGCGCCGTGACGCGGGTCTCGAAGCCGGTGCGGTGCTCGATCTCGCCGGCCAGGAGGGCGCCGATGCCGCCGAGGCGCGCGTGGCCGAACGCGTCCGTCGACGCGGCCGCGACGACCTGGCTGTCGCCGCTCTCGAAGCGGAGCTCCCAGCCCTCGCTGACGACCACGATCGAGAAGTCCTTGCCGCGAGCGTGGCGGCGCTCGATCAGCTGGCAGGCCCGCTCGACGGTCACCGGCTGCTCGGGGATGAGGACGACGTCCGCGCCGCCGGCCATGCCGGACAGCAGGGCGATCCAGCCGGCGTGCCGCCCCATCACCTCGCAGACCATGACGCGGTCGTGCGACTCGGCGGTGGAGTGAAGGCGGTCGATCGCCTCCGTGGCGATCGAGAGGGCGGTGTCGAAGCCGAACGTGTAGTCGGTTGCCGACAGGTCGTTGTCGATCGTCTTCGGCACGCCGACGACGTGGGCGCCGTGCTCCTCGTGAAGACGGGCGGCGACGCCGAGCGTGTCCTCGCCGCCGATGACGACGAGCGCATCCATGGCGTCGAGCGCTGCGAGCGTGCGCTCCACGCCGTTCTCGACCTTGTACGGGTTGGTGCGCGACGTGCGGAGGATGGTGCCGCCGCGGGGGAGGATTCCGCTGATGTCCCGGGCGGACAGCGGCTGGGTCGCCCCCTCGACGAGGCCGCGCCAGCCGTGGAGGACGCCGATCACCTCGTCGCCTCGGTCGAGCGCGCGTCGCGTCACGGCGCGGATGACGGCGTTCAGGCCGGGACAGTCGCCCCCGCCGGTGAGGATGCCGATGCGCACGCCGTGATGCTACCGCTGCCCCCGGGCGGCCACGCGGGATCGCGTACGCTGCGCGCAGGCCGAAGTGGCGGAACCGGTAGACGCGCCGGACTCAAAATCCGGTGACCGCAAGGTCGTGTGGGTTCGAGTCCCACCTTCGGCATACCGATCGTTGATCGAATCCTCGCCCGGTCCCATCACCCCGCCAGTCCCTCGACGAGGTAGCGGACGGCGATGGCGACGACGAGCACGCCGAGCACCCGCCGGATCAGCCGGTCCGGCACTCGCGGCTGGACATGGGCGCCGAGGTAGCTGCCCGCCAGGCCCGATGCGCCCATCGCGAGCCCAAGCACCCAGTCGGGCGCGATCGTGCCGCCGTGGCGAAGCTGTATCAGCTGGTAGGTGACCACTCCGGCCAGCGAGGTGACGAACGTCGCCGCGAGCGCTGCGCCGGCCACCTCCACAACGCTGAATCCGAGTGCCAGCAGGATCGGCGCGAGGATCGAGCCGCCGCCGATTCCGTAGATGCCGCCCACCACGCCAACCGCCAGGGCGAGCGGAATGACGCCGCGAGCGGACGGCCGGACCGCCGCCCTCCTGCTGCGTGGCCGGCTACCGGCGGTCGCGAGCCACGACCCGAGCGGCAGGAGCACTGCTGCGACGACGACCAGGAACGCCCGGGGACCTGACAGCCACTCCACCCGCACGATCGCGCCGACGACGACGCCGGGAAGCGTCCCGAGCACCAGGATCCGTGCCAGCCGTTCGCGCAGCGATCCCGCCTGCCAGTACCGCAGCAGCCCGCCGGGCGTGGCGACGACGCTGTAGAGCAGGTTGGTCGGCGTCACCGCCGGGCTCGGCACGTCGAGCAGCGACACCTGCACCGGCAGCAGCAGCACCGCGCCGGACACGCCCGCCGGCGTGGTGATCAGCGCGATGACGAACGCGAACAGGCAGCCCTCGGCGATTCGCACCGCGGGAGTCTGCACGATCGGGCGGTGAGCTTGTCTGCGATTGCCGGCCGCGATGCGCGGGTAGAGCGTCCGGATGCACAGCGGGCATGCCGACTACCTCCGTATCTACATGAACGACCAGCTTGCGCTCGGGATCGCCTGGCGCGAGACGGCGCGGCGCGCGGCCCGCGAGAACAGCGGGAGCCCGACCGGCGAGGCGCTGGCGGTCGTGGCCCGGCAGATCGCCGAGGACATCAGCCTGTTCGAGACGATGATGCGGCGGCTCGGGCTGAGCCGCAATCCCGTCAAACCGGTGCTCGCGATGGCGGCCGAGCGGATCGGCCGGTTCAAGCCGAATGGCCACCTTCGAAGTTACTCGCCGCTCAGCCGCTTCGTCGAGCTCGACGTGCTGGTGATGGGCATCGAGGGCAAGAAGATCCTGTGGGAGAACCTGCGGGAACTCGCCGGCATCGAGCTGGCGGACGTGGATTTCGATGCGCTGATCGAGCGGGCCGACGAGCAGCGCCGCATGCTCGAGCCGTTTCGCCGCGAGGCCGGGCGCGAGGCGCTCACCCTCTCCGCGGCCTGAACCGTCACGCCGCATCACGATCGTGCACCAGAACGTCGTCGCCCCCCGAGTCGGGCTCTGAGCCCTTTTCCGGCCGGTAGCGGACGCTTCGAGCGGGATTCGGTCACAAGGATGCGCCGCGGCGCGCGAGGTCGTCAAGAAGCGATCACGGCGGCCGACTCGGGCTCTGAGCCCTTTTCCGGCCGATAGCGGACGCTTTGGGTGCCCCGCGTGGCGGCCAGGATCGCGTTCGCTGCGCCGCCCGCCCGGGTAGGTGGGCCTCAGTCCCCGCCCTGGAGGTGTCCCGTGCCGGTCGTCGGCGTCCACCATGTTCCCAGCCTGACGCGCGAGCGCTACGAGCAGCTCGTGCGCCGGCTGTCGGGCTCACAGCGCGTCGAGTCGACCGACGACCTCCCCGACGGCGTCCTCGCCCACGTGGCCTGGGAAGCCGAGGACGGCTTCTGGGTCGTCGACGTGTTCGCGACGCAGCGTCACGCCGACGACTTCGCGCGGCTCGCGCGTCCGATCGCGGAGGCGGCCGGGATCGACCAGCCGCCGACGACCTATCCGGCGCACACGGCGGTCGTCGGGGACGGGGGCAACCGGCCCGAGACGCTGGAGGACGAACCGGGATCCGTCCCGCCCGTCGGCGGCGGGTAGCCGGTCGCCGGCGCACCACGATAGAAGGAGGAGCGATGGCAGCACGATTCGAGATCAAGAAGCGGCGAGGCGGTCAGTTCTACTTCGTCGTCATCGCAGGCAACAACCAGGTGGTCGCGACCAGCGAGAACTACACCGACAAGGCGCGCTGCCAGCGAGGCATCGAGAGCGTCAAGCGCATGGCCGCCGACGCGCCGGTGCGCGATACGGCGGACGCGGCGACACGCACGCCGGCTGCGACTAGCGGCGGCAGGAGAACGCCATCGGCGCCGGCGCATCCCGGGAAGGAGCCGACCGCCTCGCCGGCGCGCCGGACGCGGCGCAGCCCCTAGCCCGGGTACTCATCGGCGATGCCGCCGACGGCCAGCGCGTCGTGGATCGGGTCGCTGGCCTCGATCTGCAGTCCGATGCCTGCCGCATGGCACCGCGCCGACGTGGCCACCAGGCACCGGAGGCCCGCGTCGTCGATCCCGTCGAGCTCGAGCAGGTCCACGCGCAGCCGCTCGATGCCGCTGTCGAGCGCCTCGTCGATGGCGGACTGGAGCATGTCGCACGTGGTCTCGTCCAGCCAACCTCGGCCGGACACCACCGCGGAGTTGTCCGCACTGCTGCGGAAGACCTGCAGCGCGTGTGCTTGCTCGGGCATGAACGCTCCTCGGGGCGGGGTCGTGACGAGTGTCTCACACCACCCGGCGGCCGGCACACGACTTTGCGCCGGCGACCGAATCCGGTAGAACCCTCGTGTGGCCGACCAGACCGAGAAGCAGGGAGCGGCACGCTCGAGCGTCCTCGACCACAGGTTCGGCGACGGCCCGCCGCTCACGGTCGGCGTGGAGGAGGAGTACATGCTGCTCGACGGCGCCAGCTTCGACCTCGTCTCCGGCGTCGAGCCGCTGCTCGACCAGGCAGCGGACGGGCCATTCGTCGAGCAGCTGAAGCCCGAGCTGATGCAGTGCGTGCTCGAGTCCGGCACCGTCGTCTGCGAGACGGTCGCGGACGCCGATGCCGACCTGCGCGCCATCCGGCGCTACGCGAGCGGCCTCGCACGCGACCACGGCATCCGCCTGGGGGCGGCCGCCACCCATCCCTTCTCGCTGTACGAGGATCAGAAGATCACGGCGCGCGACCGCTATCGCATGCTGGTCGAGATGCTGCAGTACGTGGCGCGCCGCGAGCTCGTCTTCGGGATGCACGTGCACGTCGCCGTGCCGACGCCCGAGGCCGCGCTGCAGGTGATGGAGGGGGTGCTGATCGAGCTGCCCGTGCTGCTCGCCCTGTCGACGAACTCGCCGTTCTGGCGGGGCGAGTCGACCGGCCTCCACTCGACCCGCTCGATGATCTTCGCCGCATTCCCCCGCAGCGGCATCTCGCCGAGGTTCGAGAGCTACAAGGACTACGCGGATGCCGTCGGCTTCATGGAGGCGACCGGCGCCATCGGCGATTACACGCACCTGTGGTGGGACGTGCGGCCGCATCCGCGCTTCGGCACGGTCGAGCTGCGGGTGATGGACGTGCAGACGCGCGTCGAGGACGCCCTGGCGCTGGCCGCGTACGTCCAGTGCCTGGTCAAGCTGATCCTCGACGAGATCGAGGCCGGCAACCCGCCGACCGCCTACAACCGGATGCTGCTCTCCGAGAACAAGTGGCTGTCCGCGCGCTACGGGCTCGATGCCCCGCTGATGGATCTCGCGGCCGGCAAGCGGATCAAGGTGCCGGCCCGCACGCTCGCGCGCCGGCGGCTGAAGGAGCTACGTCCGATCGCCCGCGAGCTCGGCTGCTCCGACCACCTGGCACGCATCGAGTGGATGATCGAGAACGGCACCGGCGCGCAGCGCCAGCTGCAGGTCTGGAACGCGAACCGCGACCTGCGCGAGGTGGCCGAGGAGATCGCCGACGCGACAGAGGCGGTGTGACGCTCCCGCCACGCGTCATCCCACCGGTTGGTCGCGCGGTCTGACCGCCGCCAGGGCGACCAGGGCGAGCAGCGCGGCGACGGCGCCCAGCGCGAACACCGCTCCCGGCCCGACCGCCTGCCACAGCACCCCCGCGACCAGGCTCGCAACCACCGCGGCGGTACCGGTCGCGAGCCGGAACGCGCCCTGGCCGGTGGCACGGTGGCGCGGCGGGGAGAGGTCCGAGACGAGCGCCTTGCCGACGCCGTCCGTCGCGGCGATGTAGACGCCGTACACCGCCATCAGCGGCCACACCAGCGCACCCGTGCGCGCGAGGCCGAACCCGGCATACACCGCTGCGAACACGGCCAGCCCGGCCGCGAGCACCCGCCGCTTCCCGATCCGGTCGCTGAGCGTGCCGAGCGGCCACGAGAGCCCGGAGTAGAGGGTGTTGTAGAGCGCGTATGCGAGCACGACCGCGGTGGCGCCGAGCCCGAGATCCTTCGCCCGGAGCAGCAGGAAGACATCGGCGGAGTTGCCGAGCGAGAAGACCGTCCATGCCGCCGTGAACGCCCAGAACGGCCGACCGAGGTCTGCCAGCCGTGCGCGCTCGACCGGCTCGGCCGCGTCCGCCGGGGCGGCGGGGATGTCGCGGATCCGGCGCAGCGCCAGCATCGTCAGGAGCGCCGGCGCCACGGCCACCATGATCACCTGGCGATACGACAGCCCCGCCTCCAGCAGCGCCAGCGCGACGAGCGGGCCGATGACGGCCCCGAGCGAGTCCATGAAGCGGTGGAACCCGAACACGTGCCCGGCCCGTCCCGGCTCGCTGGAATCGCGCAGGAGCGCGTCGCGGGGTGCGGTGCGAACGCCCTTGCCGGCACGGTCGAGCACCCGCGCGCCGAGCACCCAGCCCCAGGCAGGCGCGGCGGCGACCAGCGGCTTCGCGAGGTTCGACATGGTGTAGCCGCTCCACACGAACGGCATCCGCTTGCGGATGCGGTCGGATCGGCGACCGACCGCCAGCCCGACCACCTGGGCCGCTGCGTCCGCGGCTCCCTCGACGGCGCCGACGGCCGATGCCGGAGCGCCCAGCGTGATGGTCAGGAACAGCGGCAGGACGGGGTACAGCAGCTCCGACGAGGCATCGTTCAGGAGGCTCGTCCAGCCCATCGCCCACACGTTCCGGTTGATCCCCAGGCGCACCGCGTGCCAACTGTAGACTGGCCGCGTTCGCGGGCAAACCACCGAGGAGGGTCATGGACAAGCAGGAAGTGCTCGAGCGCTGCCGCCGGGACAACGTCGCGTTCGTGCGGCTGCAATTCACGGAGCCGTACGGCGCGGTGAAGAACGTGTCGATCCCGGTCGAGGAGCTGGAGAAGGCGCTCGACAACGAGCTCATGTTCGACGGATCGTCGATCCGCGGCTTCAAGCGGATCGAGCAGTCGGACATGTACTTCCTGCCCGACCCGGCGACCTACGCGCTGCTTCCCTGGCGCGGCAAGGAGGACGCGAACACCGCCCGCCTGATCTGCGACGTCGCCGACCCGGACGGCCAGCCGTTCGCCGGCGACCCGCGCTCCAATCTAAAGCGCGTGCTCAAGCAGGCGGAGGATATCGGGTACACGATGCAGGTCGGTCCCGAGGCGGAGTTCTTCCTGTTCCGCCTCGACGGCGAGGGCAACCCGACGGTCGACCCGCATGACGCGGCCACCTACTTCGACGTGGCGCCGATGGACAAGGGCGAGGACTGCCGCCGCGACATCGAGCTGACCCTCCAGAAGATGGACTTCCACCTCGAGGCGGCCCACCACGAGGTGGCGATCGGCCAGCACGAGATCGACTTCCGCCACGGCGACGCACTGTCGACGGCGGACAACCTGATCACGTTCCGGATGGTGGTGAAGGTGACCGCTGCGCAGCACGGCATGCACGCCACGTTCATGGCCAAGCCGCTGCACGGCGAGAACGGCTCCGGGATGCACGTGAACCAGTCGCTCTCGCGCGGGGACGAGAACGCGTTCCTCGACGAGTCGGACACGCTGCAGCTCTCGTCGGAGGCCTACAGCTACATCGCCGGCATCCTCAAGCACCTGCCCGCGATCACGGCCGTCGCCAACCCCACGGTCAACTCCTACAAGCGGCTGCTGCCCGGCTACGAGGCTCCGGTCTACATCGCATGGTCGCCCGGCAACCGCTCGGCGGCGATCCGCGTGCCGGCCAAGCGCGGACGCTCGACGCGGATCGAGCTGCGCACGCCCGATCCCACCGCGAACCCGTACCTGGCGCTGGCATGCATGCTGCAGGCGGGGCTGGACGGCATCACCAAGGGCCTGACTCCGCCGGATCCCGTCAACCGCAACATCTATGACCTGACCGAGGAGGAGTCGGCCGGGCTCGGCATCACCAGCCTGCCGCACGACCTGGCGCACGCACTCGACGCGCTCGAGCAGGACGCCGTCATGCGGCAGGCCCTCGGCGAGCACATCTTCAGCGAGTACATCGCGCTCAAACGGGCGGAGTGGGCCGCCTACAACGAGCAGGTGCACCGGTGGGAGATCGACCAGTACATGGACCGCTTCTAGCCGCGACCGGCGGCCGCCGATGAGCTTCGCCGAGGGGTACGAGCGGTCGGCGGGCGAAGGTGCGCGGATGCGCCGGGCGCGCGGCCTGGCCGAGGGCCAGGCGGTGCCCGCGGCCGATGTCGAGCGTCGCCTGGAGCGGCCGGAGACGGCAGATGCCGAGCTGAACGATCTGGCGGTGCGGGCGCAGGCGGGCGACCGCCGCGCGCGCGAGCAGCTCGTGGAGCGGGCGCTGCCGCTGATCCAGCGGGTCGCGGGCCGGTATGCCGGCCGGGACGTCGATCGGGCCGATCTGGTGCAGGAGGGCGTGATCGGACTCCTGCGGGCGCTGCGCCGGTTCGATGCCGAGCGCGGCGTGCCGTTCACGGCCTACGCCGGGTGGTGGCTCCGCCAGTCGATGCAGCAGGCGATCGCGGAGCAGTCGCGCGCCGTGCGGCTGCCGACCCACGTGCTCTGGGACATCCACGCCCTGAAGGAGGCGCGCGGAGCGATCGCGGCGCGGCAGGGACGCGAGGCGACCGCCGCGGAGCTCGAGCGTGAGCTGGGGTGGGGGTCTGGCCGCTTCGCGGACGTGAGCCGCGCCGAGCGGCCGGCGCTCTCGCTGGACGCGCCGTTTGCGGGCGACGAGGGCGAGATCGATACGCTCGGTGACCTGCTGGCCGACCCGCTCTCGGGGCAGCGATTCGCCGAGGTGCTGGAGGACGCGTCCACGCCGGCGGTGCGCGCGCTGCTCTCGACGCTCTCCGAGCGGGAGCGCCAGGTGCTCGCGTGGCGGTTCGGCGAGGAGACGGAGGAGCCCCTCACGTTGCAGCAGATCGGCCGGCGGCTCGGGGTGTCGGCAGAGCGCGTTCGCCAGATCGAGAGGCGGGCGCTGGCCAAGCTCGAGACGGCCGCGATCGATGGGGCTTGAAAGACCGGCCGCCGTCCTTACCCGGGAGGGTGTGACACACCAACCGGGAAGGAGGTTTCCGATGTTGCGATTGAAGGGCGACCCGCTGCTGGCGGAGCTGCAGTCGCTGAGCGAGGACGTCGACCGGGCGTTCGGTCGGATGCTGGCCTCGCCTGGAGGCGGGACCTCGGGGTGGATGCCGCCGGCCGACATCTACGAGACGGAGGACGACGTCGTCATCGAGCTCGACGCGCCCGGCGTGCATTCCGAGAACCTCTCGGTCGAGGCGGTCGACGGGCAGCTCGTCATCGCCGGCGAGCGGCAGCCGAGCGACCAGGCGACGCGGCGATTCCGCGCCGAGCGCTGGAGCGGGAAGTTCGTGCGCACGTTCGCGTTGCAGCCCGGCCTGCGCACCGACGACGTCCGCGCCGACTACCACGACGGCGTCCTCACCGTGCGGCTGCGCAAGCCGGAGGAGACCAAGCCGAAGCGCATCTCCATCCAGCACGGCCGAAAGCAGATCACCGAGAAGAGCTAGCGGCTTCCGGCGGCGGTTGTCGTGCCGATCGGCGCTCCCCGTGACGGGAGCATGGGCATGGCGGCACAGGCAACCGCCGCGCCGGGCGCTACCGGTAGATCTCGGTGACGTCGAGGGGCCGCTGCGGTTCGCGCTGCGCGACGCCCGACCGCACGGCGGCATCCGTCACCGCCGCCGCGACCTGCTCGACGACCGCCTTGTTGAAGACGCTGGGGATGATGTACTCGTCGTGCAGCTCGTCGTCGCCGATCACCGAGGCGACGGCACGCGCGGCCGCCAGGTTCATCTCCTCGTTGATGGTCGTGGCATGCGCGTTCAGGGCCCCGCGGAACATGCCGGGGAAGCAGAGCACGTTGTTGATCTGGTTCGGGTAGTCGGAGCGCCCCGTCGCGATCACCCTGACCGCGCCCTGGATCTCCTCCGGCGCCACCTCCGGCTCCGGGTTGGCCATCGCGAACACGATCGCGTCGCCGGCCATCGCGCGGACGGCCTCGACGCTGACCGCCCCCGGCCCCGAGAGGCCGATGAACACGTCCGCTCCCTCCAGCGCCTCGTCCGCCGTCCCGGTGAACCCGCGCGGGTTCGTGTGCTTGGCATACCACTTGCGGATGCCCGTGAGGCCCCGCTTGCCGGCGTAGAGCGACCCGTCGCGGTCGCAGCCGACGATGTCCGTGACACCCGCACGCAGGAGCAGCTTGCTGACGGCGACGCCGGCGGCGCCGACGCCCACCAGGACGACCCGCAGCTGCTCGAGCGGCTTGCCGACGAGCTTGGCCGCGTTGATGAGACCGGCCAGCACGACGACGGCGGTGCCATGCTGATCGTCGTGGAACACCGGGATGTCGAGCTCCTGCCGCAGCCGGCCCTCGATCTCGAAGCACCGCGGGGCGGCGATGTCCTCGAGGTTGATCCCGCCGAACCCCGGTGCGAGCGCCTTGACGATGGCGATGATCTCGTCGGTGTCCTTGGTGTTCAGGGCGATCGGCCAGGCGTCGATGCCGGCGAACTCCTTGAACAGCATCGCCTTGCCCTCCATCACCGGCATGGCCGCCTCCGGGCCGATGTCGCCGAGCCCCAGCACCGCCGTGCCGTCCGTGACGACGGCGACCGTGTTCTGCTTGATGGTCAGCGAGCGCACCTTCTCGCGGTCGCTCGCGATCGCCAGGCAGACCCGCGCCACGCCCGGCGTGTAGGCCATCGACAGGTCGTCGCGCGTCTTCACCGGCACCTTGTTGTGCACCTCGATCTTGCCGCCGAGGTGCATCAGGAACGTGCGGTCGCTGACGTTCACGAGCTGGACCCCCGGCACGGACCGGACGGCGTCGACGATCTGCTGGCCGTGGTCGGCGTCCGACGCCGAGCACGTGATGTCGCGAACGGTGTACTCCTTGCTGACTCGGACGAGGTCGATCGCGCCCATGTCGCCGTTGGCTTCCGCCACGGCGGCTGCGACGTGCGCGAACGCGCCCGGCTCGCTCGGGATCTCGAGTCGCATCGTGAGGCTGTAGCTGGCTGACGGGTTGCGCGCCACGGGGCGGGAAGCGTATCGACTCGCTGCACGGCGGGCGCCCGGAACAGCGGTGGTCTACGGTTGCGGCGTGACCCTCCACCATCAGATCGCGGGCGAGGGCAGCGCCGTCGTGCTGATCCACGCAGGCATCGCCGACAGCCGCATGTGGGACGCCCAGTGGGACGCCTTCACCGCCCGGCACCGCACGCTGCGCTACGACATGCACGAGTTCGGCCGGTCGCCTCCGCCGGGCGGTGCGTTCGCACACGGCCGCGATCTGATCGAGCTGCTCGAGCGGCTCGAGATCGGGCCGGCGGCGCTGGTCGGCGTGTCGCTCGGCGGGCGCGTCGCCGCGGAGGTCGCCGTCGCCCGGCCCGACCTCGTCTCGGCGCTGGTGCTCGTGGGGCCGGGGATGCCCAGAGCGGGATGGTCGGACGAGGTGCGCCGCTATGGGGAGGAGGAGGAGCGGTTGCTGGAGGCGGGCGACGTCGACGGCGCCGCCGAGGTGACCGTGCGGTTCTGGGTGGACGGCGAGGGCCGCCGGCCGGAGGACGTCGATCCGGCCGTCCGGCGGGCCGTGCACGCGATGCAGCTGGCCGCCTACGGGCACATGCTCGCGGCAGATGAGGTCGAGGAGCTGCCAACCGTCGAGGATCTGGCCGACCGCGTCGCCGAGATCGCCGCCCCGACCCTGCTGATCCTCGGGGAGCACGACCGGGCCGACATCGCCGCCGCCGTCGAGTGGCTGCACCAGGCGATCGCGGGATCGCGGCTCGAGCGGATCCCGGGCGCGGCGCATGTTCCCAGCATGGAACAGCCGGAGCGGTTCACCGAGCTCGTGCTCGGCTTCGTCGCCGAGGCTCAGGCGACCGGGCGCCAGGCCGGCGCCCCGACCACGTCCTGAAACTCGCGGGCGAACGACCGGTACGACACGCCGGTGCCCGACGTGACGCGCACCACCGAGAGCGCCGCCGGGTCTCCCGGCCCGGCGCTGGCGAACGCGATGCGCGCGCCGTCCGGAGCCCAGGCCGGCGCTCCCGCGGGGCGTGTCGTGGTCAGGCGAACGGCCCGCCCTCCCGGCGCGGGCAGGACATAGAGGCCGGCCGGGGTGACGACGGCCAGCCCCGGGGACGCCGGCGACCAGACCGCGGACTCGATGCCCCCGGGCAGCCCGCGCGCGGGCAAGGGCGAGGGCGGCCCGTGGCCGGTCCACCACCAGAGCGTCGATCTGCCCGCGTCGCGGCGCACCACCACCAGCGCGCGGCTGCCGTTCGCCCAGTCGGGATGTGAGATGTCCCGGCACGGCCGGCTCCGGCCGCAGGGGCTGAGGATCCTCGGCACCTCGCCGCGCGGCTGCTCGAGCGCGACCGAGTTCCCGGTCGGCGTCAGATACGTCACGGCGAGCAGCGAGCCGTCCGGAGACCAGGCGATTCCGCCGGCCTCCGCCGGGTCGGCCGGGACGACCTCGCCGAGCGTGCGCAGCACCGACCCGTCGGCGTTGAGAATGCTCACCTTCCCGTCCCATTCGACCGCGATGTGGGCGCCGTCCGGCGACCACCGCGCATCGGCGACGAGCGTGCCCCGCCAGAGCTCGCGACCGCGCCCGCTCGCCGGCGAGATCGACTCCAGCCGCTGGCCGTCCCTGTCGGTGCGGACGACCAGCAGGTGCCGGCCGTCCGGGGCCCACGACGCCACGGAGGCCGCGTCCCGCCCGTGTGTCAGCTGCGAGACGGTGCCGTCGCGGTGGAGCACGAAGACCTGCGTCAGCGCCGACGAGCGCGACTTGGCGGTGAAGGCGAGCAGCGCCGGCGACCGGGTGGCTCCCGCCGCCGCTCGCTGGTGGGTGGGGGCGCCGGTCGCGAGCAGCGCGCCGGCCGCCGCGACGGCGCAGACCACGGCGATCGCCACGCGCACCGCCATCCGACGATGGTACCGGGCTGCAGCGGATGGCTCCCGCGCGATCAACTACGCTTGCCCGGTGGCGACCGCGAAGCAGACCAAGCCGTCCGATCTCGACCTGGACGACGCGCCGGCCCGCACGTGCGACGTCTACCTGATCGACGGCAACGGCCTCGCCTACCGCGCGTTCCACGCGCTCCCGGAGGAGCTGCAGACGGCCGAGGGCCAGCCGACCAACGCACTGCTCGGCATGGCGAACATGCTGATGAAGATGCTCGCCGACTACCGGCCCGCGACGGTGCTGGTCGCCTGGGACGAGCGGCCGACCAAGCGGCTGGAGCTCGACCCCGACTACAAGGCGAACCGCAAGCCGACGCCGTCGCTCCTGCAGGCGCAGCGCCCGTACTTCGCGCCGATCGTCGAGGCGTTCGGATACCGCAACATCCGGGTCGAGGGCATGGAGGCCGACGACGTGATCGGCACCCTGTCGGCCAGGGCCGAGGAGGCCGGGCACCGCGTATGCGTCGTCTCGACCGACCGGGACGCGTTCCAGCTGGCCTCGGACAGCGTCTGCGTGATGATGACGCCCCGCGGGGTCTCGGACGTGGTCGTCTACACCCCCGAGCGCATCCGCCAGCGCTACGGCATCGGGCCCGCGCAGATCCCCGACTTCATCGGCCTGAAGGGCGACACCTCCGACAACATCCCGGGGGTTCCGGGGATCGGCGAGAAGACGGCCGCCGACCTGCTGGTCCAGTTCGACACGCTCGAGGGCGTCTACGAGCACCTCGACGAGGTGGCGGGCGAGAAGCGCCGGGAGGCGCTCCGCGACAACCACGACGACGCGGTCAAGAGCAAGCGGCTCGCGACCATCGACCGCAACCTCGACATCGACGTCGACTTCACGGCGCTCGTCGCCGAGCAGCCCGACCGCTCGACGATGAAGGAGCTGTTCCGCACGCTCGAGTTCCGGGCGCTGCTGAAGCGGGTCGACGAGCTGGAGGAGGTGATCCCGGCCGCTCCCGGGGCGCCGCTCGAGCGCACCGACATGTCGTGGTGGGAGGGAACGGTGGGCGACATCGCCCGCCTCCCGCACGAGCTGGCCGTCTCGGTGCGCGACGACCGGGTGGCCGTCGCATCGGCCGGCCGCGATGTCCTGGTCGCCCCGGTTGCCGACCGGGCGGCGCTGGCCGATGCGCTCGCCGGCCACCGCGTGATCACCCACGGCGAGCACATCCCCAGGCTGCTTCCCGCGGGCGACACGCAGATCGCGGCGTATCTGCTCGATCCCGGCCGCTCCGGGTACGAGATCGCCGACCTGGCCGAGGAGCAGGGCGTCGCGCCGGCCGTCCAGGCCGACCCCGAGACGGCGGAGCTGGTGGCCGCGGCGGGCACCCAGCTGGCGATCCACGGCGGCCTCGCCGAGCGCATCGCGGCGCGCGAGATGACCGCGCTCTACACCGACATCGAGCTGCCGCTCGTCCCGGTGCTCGCCGAGATGGAGCGGTGCGGCGTGCAGGTGGACAGCTACCGCCTGGCGGAGATCGCCGCCAAGCTGCGCGACCAGGTGGACGAGCTCGAGCAGCAGGCGTACGAGCTGGCCGGCGGGCCGTTCACGATCGGATCGCCGAAGCAGCTTGGCGAGGTGCTATTCGAGCGCCTCGGCCTCCCCGCCGACCGCAAGGGCAAGACCGGCTACTCGACCGACGCACGGGTGCTCGCGAAGATCCGCCACCTGAACCCGATCGTCGACGTGGTCGAGGCCTGGCGCGAGCAGTCCAAGCTGCTCAGCACGTACCTCGACCCGCTCCCCGGCCTGGTCGGTGACGACGGGCGGCTGCACACGTACTTCAGCCAGACGACGGCCGCCACCGGCCGCCTCAGCTCGATCCGGCCGAACCTCCAGAACATCCCGATCCGCACCCCGCTGGGCCGGGAGATCCGCGGCGCGTTCATCGCCTCGCCCGGCTTCTGCATCGTGTCGGCCGACTACTCGCAGGTCGAGCTTCGGATACTGGCGCATCTCTCCGGCGAACCGGCGCTCCGGGACGCCTTCGCCCGCGGCGAGGACATCCATCGCGCGACCGCAGCCGAGGTGCTCGGCAAGCCGGCGGAGGAGCTGACGTCGACCGAGCGGAACCGCGCCAAGGCGGTCAACTTCGGGATCATCTACGGCATCAGCTCGTTCGGGCTGTCGGAGCAGCTGTCGATCCCGCGCGAGGAGGCGCAGGCCTACATCGACACGTACCTCGCCCGCTTCCCGCACGTGAACGAGTTCATGCGCGGCGTGATCGGCCGGGCCAAGGAGGACGGGTACGTGACCACGCTGTTCGGACGCCGCCGGCCGATCCCCGAGCTGCGCGCCTCGAACTACCAGACCCGCAGCCTGGGCGAGCGACTGGCGGTCAACACCGTCATGCAGGGCAGTGCAGCCGACATCATCAAGGTCGCGATGATCGGCTGCCACCGCCGCCTGCGCGAGCACGACGCGCGCTCGATGCTGGTGCTGCAGGTGCACGACGAGCTCGTGTTCGAGGCGCCGGAGGACGAGCTGCCGATGCTGCAGCCGCTCGTGCGAGAGGAGATGGTCAGCGCCTACCCGCTCGACCCGCCGCTGGAGGTGGACATCGGCAGCGGCGCGACGTGGCTGGAGGCCAAGTGATCGACTGGCTGCAGGTGTCCGGCACGCTCTACGTCCTGCCCGCGCACCGGGGCGAGGAGCGGGGGAGCTATCTGTGGCTGGAGGCGGGCGAGCTGCGCGAGGCGCTCGTCGCGGAGCTGTTCCTGCCCGCCGTCCCGCCGTCGCAGCTGGACACGGCCATGGGCATCGCGACGGGCTCCGTCCAGATCAACGGCGAGCACCGAACCGGCGACGTCCAGCTCGTGTTCGGACGGGTCGGCGAGCAGCGCGGCGTGCTCTCGGCTGACGGCGGGATACTGGCGGCCGACGTCACGTTCGAGCTGCGGCACCACCCGCCGAGCGGCGGCTTCTGCCCGCGCTGCGGCAGCCCTCTGGTGGTCGACCCCGTGTCGGTGATCACGCCCCCCGACGGCGGCCTGATCGGCGCACCGGTGACGCGCTGCGACGCATGCGGCTCGTCCTAATCGCGGCCTGTGCGGCCGGGCTGCTCGCCGCGGGATGCACGGGACAGGGGAGCTCGGCCACGAGCACCCACGTGCCGCCCCGGTGCGCCGCGCGGTCGCGCCCGCCCACCTCGCTGGTGATCAGCCTCGCCAAGCGGCCGACGCCCGAGCGGGCGGCGTGCATCGGCCGCACGTACCTGAACATCATCGCGCCGGGATGGGACGGGCTCCCGGGCGATGTCCACGCTGCGGAGCCGGCCGTTCGCGTGTGGGAGACGCGCTCCCTGCAGTACGGCTTCGCGCAGTGCGCCGGCTGCCCCCAGCCCGCGCTCGACCTCGACGACGTGCGAGAGCAGCACCCCGAGTGGATCCTCCACGACGCCGCCGGCGAGGAGGTGCACCCGCCCGAGCATCCCACCTGGGCGATGTTCGACATCACCAACACCGACTACCTGCAGGCGTGGGCGGAGGCGGCGGAGCAGCAGCTCACGAGCGGCGGCTGGGCCGGGGCCGTGCTGGTCGACGCCGGCAACGGCCCGGCATGGGTCTCGCCGCCGATCGATCCCGCCACCGGAGAGCCGATGACGATCTCCGCGCACGCGACGTACCTCGGCGAGGCGATGGCGGTGGTGCGCGCCGGTCTCAAGACGAACGGCCTGTCGGTGATCGCCGAGAACGGCCCGTTCACGATCGTCCGCCCGGCGCAGATCGGCAGCAGCGACGCGGTCTCCGTCGGCCGCGGGTTCGCCGATCTGACGGGTGCGGCGTGGACGGCGCTCTACCGCTACTTCGAGGCGGCGCTCGACCGGCGTGTGGGTGCGTGGGTGTGGGACGACGAGCCGCGGCTGACCCGTGCGCAGCGCGTCTTCGGCCTCGCGTCGTACCTGCTGTTCTCGGGGCCCGACTCGGCGTACGGCGTAGCGACGGGGAGCCAGAGCGCGCTGTATCACCTCGACCCCGGCATCCCGACCGACGTGCCGATCACCCGCGACGGCGCCGTGGTGCGGGCGTTCGAGTCCGGCGCGGTGGCGGTGAACCCGAGCGCCGCCCCCGCGGTCGTCCAGCTCCCCGGACGGGCCAGCTCGTTCACCCTGCCGCCGGGCGGCGCGGTGATCGAGGTGCGCGGCCAGCTGACGGCGAGCTACGCGGCCGGCTGACGGCCCGGGACCGGCACCGACAGCCGGAAAACTCGCGCTCTGTATACTTTCCGCGCGCGCTCGGACGTCCGGGTGGATGTGCCGTGCGCTCACATTCTTTCAGTAAAGGACTGATCCCGTTCTCATGACATCACTCGACCAGCAGCACTCTGACCCGTCCGACACCTGGATGATCGAGGTGGACGGGCAGTTGGTGCCCGACTACGACCGCACGCTGACCAACTTCAACGAGGGCGATGTCGTCACCGGCACGGTCGTCCGCGTCGACAAGGACGAGATCCTCGTCGACATCGGATACAAGTCGGAGGGCGTCATCCCGATCTCCGAGCTGTCCATCCGGCGGTCGGTCAACCCCGACGACGAGGTTGCGCTCGGCGACGCGATCGACGCGCTCGTACTGCAGAAGGAAGATGCCGATGGGCGGCTGATCCTCTCCAAGAAGCGCGCCCGCTTCGAGAAGGCCTGGCGCCGGATCGAGGCCGCCGCCGAGAGCGGCGAGCCGGTCGAGGGACTCGTCATCGAGGTCGTCAAGGGCGGCCTGATCATCGACCTCGGCGTCCGTGGCTTCTTGCCCGCCTCGCTGGTCGACATCCGCCGCGTCCAGGATCTGGACGAATACCGGGATCAGACGCTGCGGTGCAAGGTGATCGAGCTCAACCGCAGCCGCAACAACGTGGTGCTCTCGCGGCGCGCGGTGCTCGAGGAGGAGCGGCGCGAGCAGCGTCAGCAGATCCTCGACCGCCTGTCGCCCGGCACCGAGGTGGAGGGGGTCATCTCGAACATCGTCGACTTCGGCGCGTTCGTCGACCTCGACGGGATCGACGGCCTGATCCACATCTCGGAGCTGTCGTGGAGCCACGTCAACCACCCGTCCGAGGTGCTCGAGATCGGCCAGAAGGTGCGCGTCAAGGTGCTCGACGTCGACCGCGACCGGCAGCGCATCTCGCTCGGTCTCAAGCAGACGCAGACGGACCCGTGGCAGCGCGTGATCGACGAGACGCATCAGGGCGATGTCGTCGTCGGGCGCATCACCAAGGTGGTGACGTTTGGCGCCTTCGCCGAGATCCTGTCGGGGGTCGAGGGGCTCGTCCACATCTCCGAGCTGGCCGACCACCACGTCGAGAATCCCCGTGACGTCGTGAACCAGGGCGACGAGGTGAACGTCAAGGTGATCGAGATCGACGCCGAGCGCCGGCGCCTCTCGCTGTCGCTGAAGCGCGTCGAGCCGGGCGAGACGGTCAAGCGGATCGAGATGGACGGCACCACGACGGCCGTGAGCGACCAGCCGGTGCCCGAGCTGGGCCTGTCCTCGGAGGTCTTCGCGGACGCCGACCGGACCGAGCAGCCCGTGGACGGCGAGCCCGAGGCCGCGGCGAGCGAGCCGGAGCCGGCCGAGGAGGCCGCCGAGCCGGCTGCAGAGGCAGAGCCCACGGAGGAGCCGGCCGAGCCGGCCGCAGAGGCAGAGCCCGCGGAGGAGCCGGCCGAGCCGGCCGCGGAGGCAGAGCCCGCCGAGGAGGCACCGGAAGCGGAGGCGGCGGAGGAACAGCCGGCCGCGGAGGCCGAGGATCCGGGTGATCCGCCGGCGGTGGACGACCCGGCCGGCGAGACAACGGCCGAGCCCGAAGAGGCGCTCGCAGAGGAGTAGCGGTGGCCCTGGTCGTCGGACTCACCGGCGGCATCGGGTCGGGCAAGTCCGAAGCGCTCGCCGCGTTCGCCCGGCACGGCGCATCGACGCTCAGCAGCGACCAGATGGTGCGGGAGCTCTACGAGCGCGACGAGGTGCAGCGCGCGGTCGCCGAGCACTTCGGAGCCGGCGTTGTCGACGGCTCGGGTGCGGTCGACCGCGCCGCCATCGCGCGTCGCGTGTTCCGTGACGAGCGCGAGCGGCGGTGGCTCGAGGGGCTGCTGCTGCCGCTGCTGGCCGAGCGGTTCGCGCAGTGGCGCGACGAGCGGCTGGCTGCCGGCGACGCGCTGCTCGTGCACGAGGCGCCGACGCTCTTCGAGGCGGGGATCGAGGATCGCTACGACATGATCGTGCTCGTGACCGCGCCCGCGGACATCCGCGAGGCGCGCCGCCCGGGGGCCGCCGAGCGGATGGCGCACCAGCTGCCGGAGGACGAGAAGGCGGCGCGGGCGGACGTCGTCTACGAGAACACGGGCAGCCTCGAGCAGCTCGACCGCTGGGCCGCCGACCTCGTGGCGCGACTGGCGTGAGGCGCGCGCTGCTGGTGCTGCTGGCCGTGGCGCTGGCCGGGGCGGGGGCGTTCGGCGTGCTTCAGCACGAGCAGCCGGGGTGGTGGGTGCGGCTGTGGTATCCGCTCGACTACCGGCAGGTCGTCGTCGGCAACGCGCGGCTCTACCACCTCGACCCCGCGCTCGTGGCTGCGGTGGTCTACGAGGAGTCGCAGTTCGACGCGCAGGCGCGAAGCGGCGCCGGCGCGGTCGGCCTGATGCAGCTGCTGCCCGACACGGCGCGCGGGATCGCCATCCACACCGGCGGGACGAAGTTCCACCCGGCCACCGACCTGCTCGATCCTGATCTGAACGTCCGCTACGGCTGCTGGTACCTGCGCCACCTGCGTCAGAAGTACGCCGAGTACCCGAACGGGGACGAGCTGGCGCTCGCCGCATACAACGCGGGGCAGGCGAACGTCGACGCGTGGATCGCCGCAACGACACCCGGCGCGACCGTGCAGATCCGGTTCCCCGGTACCCGCGACTACGTCACGGATGTCATGCACCTGGAAACGCTGTACCGGAGGGCGTACCACTCCGAGCTGTACGGCTGAGGGAGCGGCCGGCAGGTGCGATGACGGTCAGCCCGCCGTCGCGGCGATCACCACCCGGCCCGCCACGCGGCTCGATCGCGTCACGGCGAATCCGGCCGAGAGCACGGCCGCCTCGAGCTCGAGCGGTGCGATCGGGTGCAGGTCGACCTCGTGCGTGCGGATGCCGCGGGAGTCTTCGATCTCGAGCGTGTAGACGATCAGGTCGGCGCCGCGGTATGCGAAGCGCGCCTCGGCGCGGGCCACGGCGTCGTCGCGCCACACCCCGCCCTTGATCCGCTCGCTGAAGTCCCTGATCGCCACCATCAGCGCGCCGCCCTCGCGCGTGCAGTCGCGAAGCTCGCGCAGCGCCTGGGGCACATGGCTCGGCTCGAGCATCGGGAGCGCGTTGCCGACCGAGATAACGGCGTCGTAGCGTGCACCGAGCGCATCGGCCAGGCCGAGCAGGCCGGCGCTCCGGTACGTCACGTCCGGGAAGCGGTCTCGCGCCCGCTGCACCATCGCCGGCGATGCGTCGCACGCGGTCACCGTCCAGCCCGTTCGCCGGGCTGCGTCGATCGAGAGCCCGGAGCCGCAGCTCGCGTCGAGCAGCCTGCCGTTCGGCACCACGGGCAGGTGCCCGTTCATGATCTGGACGAGCCGCTCCACCTGCGCGTCCCAGTTCGCGTAGATGAGGTCGTAGTCCGCCGCGACGGCCGCGTCGTTCAGGTGTGCGGGCGAGGGCGTCACCGGGCAACCGTATACCTGCTTGCGGCCACCACGAACGGGCGTTCGATAGACTTCGGCCATGCCCGAGATGCGCGTCTCCGCCGCCTACCAGCCCACCGGCGACCAGCCGCGGGCGATCGGCGAGCTGTCCGAGACGATCACACGCGGCGACCGCTTCCAGACGCTGCTCGGCGCGACCGGCACAGGCAAGACGCACACCGTCGCGCGCGTCGTCGAGCAGGTGCAGAAGCCGACGCTCGTGATCGCGCACAACAAGACGCTGGCCGCGCAGCTCTGCAACGAGTTTCGCGAGTACTTCCCGCACAACGCCGTCGAGTACTTCGTCAGCTACTACGACTACTACCAGCCCGAGGCGTACCTGCCGACCTCGGACACGTACATCGAGAAGGACTCGTCGATCAACGACGACATCGACCGGCTGCGGCACGCCGCGACGGCGGCGCTGTTCACACGCCGCGACGTCCTGATCGTCGCGTCGGTCTCCTGCATCTACGGCATGGGCTCCCCGGAGCGGTACGAGCAGATGGTGCTGTTCCTCGCCGTCGGGGACGAGCAGCCGCGCGAGCAGATGCTCCAGAAGCTGGTCTCGATCCAGTACGCGCGCAACGACGTGGTGCTCGGCCGTGGCAAGTTCCGGGCGCGCGGCGACGCGATCGAGGTGCAGCCCGCCAACATGGAGACGGCGTACCGGATCTCGCTGTTCGGCGACGAGGTCGAGTCGATCGTCCACTTCGACCCGATCACCGGCGAGGTGCTTGCCAAGCTCGACCACCTCGCGATCTACCCGGCGACGCACTACGCGATGGAGCGGGACGAGATCGAGCGGGCCGTCGGCGGGATCCAGTCGGAGCTGAACGAGCGGCTCCGCGAGCTGGAGCAGCAGGGAAAGATGCTCGAGGCCCACAGGCTGCGCTCGCGCACCGAGTACGACATGGAGATGCTCCGCGAGATGGGCTTCTGCAACGGCATCGAGAACTATTCGCGGATCCTGGAGGGCCGCATGCCGGGCACCCCGCCGCACACGCTGCTCGACTACTTCCCCGACGACTACCTGGTCGTCGTGGACGAGTCGCACCAGACGGTGCCGCAGATCGGCGGCATGTACGAGGGCGACCGCTCCCGCAAGCAGACGCTCGTCGACTTCGGGTTCCGGCTGCCGTCCGCACTCGACAACCGGCCGCTGCGGTTCGACGAGTTCCTCGAGCGCGTGCCTCAGGCGCTGTTCGTGTCGGCGACCCCGAGCGCCTTCGAGCTGCGCCACTCGACGCACGTGGCCGAGCAGATCATCCGGCCGACCGGGCTGATCGACCCCGAGGTCGACGTGCGCCCGACGCGCCACCAGGTGGACGACCTGATGGCCGAGATCCGCGCCCGGATCGACGCCAACGAGCGCACGCTGGTCACGACGCTGACCAAGAAGATGTCAGAGGACTTGACCGACTACTTGCTCGAGGCGGGCATCCGCACCCGGTACCTCCACAGCGAGGTGGACACGCTCGAGCGGATCAAGATCGTCCGGGAGCTGCGGCTCGGCGAGTACGACGTGCTGGTCGGGGTGAACCTCCTGCGAGAGGGCCTCGACCTGCCCGAGGTGTCGCTGGTCGCGATCCTCGACGCCGACAAGGAGGGCTTCCTCCGCGGTCAGACGGCCCTGATCCAGACGATCGGCCGAGCTGCGCGCAACATCAACGGCCGCGTGCTGATGTACGCGGACAAGACGACCGAGGCGATCCGCGTGGCGCTCGACGAGACGAATCGCCGGCGCGAGATCCAACTCGCCTACAACGCGAAGCACGGCATCATGCCGGAGTCGATCCGCAAGGGCGTCTCGGACATCGCCGAGTTCCTGACGCTCGAGCAACCGACCGTGCCCGGCAGGCGCCGGCGCGGCGCGAAGGTCGAGGGGCTCAGCAACCAGGAGCTCGAGAAGCTCGTGGTCGAGCTCGAGGAGGAGATGTTCGCGGCGGCCGAGGAGCTGCGCTTCGAGTACGCGGCCAAGCTGCGCGACGAGATCAAGGTGCTGCGGCGCGAGCTCGACGCCGCGGCGGCGGCGCCGGGGTGAAAAAAAAGTGCCAGGCACCTTTTTTTCACCGACGGTCACCGCCGTCTTCCCGACGCTGGTAGCATCGACCGCCCATCGACGGTAGGCGGTAACAGATCCCGCGTCACGCTCACGCTCCGAACGAGCTCGACCTCGTCCTCAGCTTCATCAACTCGGCCCAGCTCGAGCGCCGCTTCGACCTGTTCGACAGCACGGAGTCGCTCTCCGGGTGGCTGCACGGCCGCCGGCTGCTGAGCACGCACCTCGCCGCCGAGAACGGGGACGTCGACGTGGCGATCGCCGTGCGGGAGGCGCTGCGCGACCTGGCCGGCGCGAACTGCGGGCTGTCGATGCCCGACGCGTCGAGCGCGCGGCTGGACGCGGTATCGCTGGCCTGCGGCCTGCGGCCCCGCTTCGACCCGGGCGGAGGCGTCTCGCTCGCACCGGAGGTCGGCGGGGTGGCCGGAGCGCTCGGGCGGCTGCTCGGCATCGTCGTCGCGGCGGTCGGGACGGGCGACTGGTCGCGGGTGAAGACGTGCCGCAACCCAGCGTGCCGGTGGGCCTTCTTCGATGCGACCCGCAACCGGTCGGCGGTGTGGTGCGACATGGCGGTGTGCGGCAGCCGCGCGAAGTCGCGACGCTACCACGCGCGGCAGCGGTCGCTCACGTAGACGGAGGACATCGCCGGCCGGCCGCGAACTGGACGAGTCCATGAGCCGCGTCGACCGCCTCGTCTCGTCCTCCGAACGGATCCATCTGGTGACCCGTGAGCACGGGGTCGTCCTGCTGCGGCCGTTCCTGCGCTCGACGCTCGCCGTCCTGCTGTTCGGCGGGGGTGCCTACGAGCTGGCCGGCTCGCCCGCGCCCGCGCCGGTGCGCTGGGCCGCCGCGCTGCTGGCCGGCGTGGTCGTCGCCGTCTCGATGCTCGGGCTGCTCCGGCGCGTCAGCCGCTGGAACGCACGGCGCCTGGTCGTGACCGACAGGCGCGTGCTCCTGACCTCGGGCCTGCTCGCCCGGCGCGTGAGCGCCGTGCCGCTGCACGCGCTGGACGACCTCCAGATCCACGTATCGGGCGCGGGCCGGCTGCTGCGGTACGGCTGCGTGGTCGCGAGCGCCAACGGGCGCCGCGGACCGCTGTTCGGCTTGCGACGGCTGCCTGATCCCGACCTCGTCTTCGCGCTGCTGCTCGGCCTGGACGAGGAGGAGTGGGACGACGCACCGGAGCCCGCGCCGCTCGGCGGGCGGCACGCGCCCGGCGCCCTCAGTATCCACTGACCACGACCCACAGGCGACCGTACGCGGCCAGGAGGTGGCGCGGAACGTACGGAACGTGGTAACGGTGAACGATGTGCAGCGTCGTCGGGTCGATCTGCACGATCTCGTGCTTCGTCGGAGCGGCGATCCACAGGCTGTCCCCCGCGGCGGCGACGTCCACTGTCAGCGGCGCGACCGGCGCCCCGACATCGACCGTTCGCACAGCCTTCGTCGACGGGTCGATCTCCGCCAGCGTCTGGGGCACGCTGGCCTGGCCGAGGCTCGCAACCCAGACCGCGTGAAAGGCTACGGTGATCCCGCTGAGCCCGTTGACACCGTCAGGGAGTTGGTAGACGGTGCGGGTGCCGGTCACGGCAGCGATCCGTTCAACCGTGTGCGCCTCGGTCGCGACCCACGCGGCATGCTCGCCGACCGCGACCGCGGCCGGCGGCGGGATGCGGACGGGCATCGGGTGAAACCGGTCGTCCGACGCGTCATACCGGAAGATCCGCCCGGAGTGGCAGAAGACCCACGGGACGCCGCCTACGTCCGCCACGTATTGCGGCACCCCGGGAAGCCTGTACGTCGCCGCGACGGTATTCGAGTTGGTGTTGATCTTGATCACGCTGCTGGCGGCGTTCGCCACCCACAGCCAGCCGGCACTGACTGCAAGGCCAGCAGAATCGACCTGATTCGGCGACCCGTCCGCTGTGTTGATCGTCGCGGCCCGTGTCAGCGTGTCGCCGGACACTCGCACCATGGTGACGAGCTGCTTCGCGTAGCTGAACGTCGCGAGTTGGCGGCCTGGCGTTGCCGCAGGCGTGGTGCCCGCGGGATCCACGACGTGCACGTCCTGCAGCAGTCGCCCGGTTCGCGGGTCGATCTCCGCCACCGACGACGCATGGAACCGCGGCCCGTCGTCTCCGCGCAGGTGTTCCTCCACGATCGCCCCCGCACCAATCACCGCCGCCAGCACGACCGCCGCAGCCGCGAACCGGCGCGGACGCGGCCTGGCGGCCGGCGGCGCCGTAATGGATCCCTGCCGCCTTGCGGCCTCCTCCGGCGTGAGCGGCTTCGCCACCGGTTTGCCGTCCACCGCCCGCACGGCATAGAGGTGCACGTCCGATGGAATCCCCTTCAGCCGGTGCACGCCGCGGTCCTCGAAGGACAGGGCCGCTCCGGCAACCAGGTCCCGAAGCACGCCTGAGACGAGCACCTCGCCTGCGCCGGCCCGTCCCATGATCCTCGCGCCGACGTGCACCGCCATGCCGCCCACGGCTCGCCCCGCGCGTTCCACCTGGCCCGCCGTCAGGCCAGCTCGCACCTCGATGCCCCAGGGCCGGACGGCTTCCACGATCTCGCAGCCACACCGGATGGCGGCCTCCTGATCGTCGAACACGGCGAAGAACCCGTCCCCGGCCGTGTCGACCTCCCTACCGGCGTGCCGCCGCAGCGCCGTGCGCACGGCGGCGTGATGGTGGGCCAGCAGGACCTGCCAGCGGCTGTCCCCGATCTCCGCGAGGACCGAAGAGGAGCGGACGATGTCCGTGAAGAGAATCGTCGCCAGCACGCGCTCGCGTCGACGGCGCATGCGGCAATCGTCTCAAGCGGAGCGGCACGATGCACCTCACTCACCGTCCAGCTGCACTGCTACAGTTCCAGCGAACATGCGTTCGCCTGAGCAGTCACTGCTAGAATCCCAGTCTCTTCCGCTTGATCAAGCCAGTTTTGGGGGGTACGTGCCGAGCGACGAGATCGTGATCCGGGGCGCCCGGGAGCACAACCTGAAGGACGTCACGGTCTCGCTGCCACGCGATCGACTCGTCGTCATCACCGGCCTCTCCGGGTCGGGTAAGTCCAGCCTTGCGTTCGACACGCTGTATGCCGAGGGCCAGCGGCGCTACGTCGAGTCACTCAGCGCCTACGCGCGCCAGTTCCTGGGCCAGATGGACAAGCCGGACGTCGACTCGATCGACGGCCTGTCGCCGGCGATCTCCATCGACCAGAAGACGACGACGCGCAATCCCCGGTCGACCGTCGGCACGGTCACGGAGATCTACGACTACCTCCGCCTGCTGTACGCGCGGGTCGGTCAGCCGCACTGCCCCAAGTGCGGCAAGCCGATCTCCGGCCAGTCGGCCGAGCAGATCGTCGACCAGGTGATGGGCCTGCCCGAGGGCACGCGGTTCACCGTCGACGCGCCCATCGTGCGCGGCCGAAAGGGCGAGTTCAAGGACCTGTTCGACGAGCTGCGCGCGGACGGCTATACGCGGGTGAAGGTGGACGGCGAGCAGCACCTCCTGGAGGAGCCGCCCGTGCTGGACAAGCAGATCCGCCACACCATCTCGGTGGTCGTCGACCGGCTGGTGATGAAGCCGGGGCTGCGCGCCAGGCTGGCCGACTCGATAGAGACGGCGCTGCGCCTCGCCGAGGGCCTGATCGAGGTGAGCGAGGTGGAGGGGCCGGCGCGCACGTTCTCCGAGAAGTTCGCCTGCCCCGACGACGGCATCTCGCTGCCGGAGCTGGCGCCGCGCATCTTCTCGTTCAACTCGCCGCACGGCGCGTGCCCGCGCTGCACCGGCCTGGGGATGCAGCGCGAGATCGACCCGGACCTGATCGTGCCCGATCCGGGCCTGTCGATCGCCGAAGGGGCGCTCGTCCCGTGGACGGTGATCAACAGCAACTTCTATGAGCAGGTGATCCAGGCGATCGCCGAGCGCTACGAGATCGACCTCGACACGCCGTGGCGGGACCTGTCCGAGCGCGAGCGCAGCCTGTTCCTCTACGGGACCGAGGGTGACAAGATCTACGTCGCCTACCGCAACCGGATGGGCCGCAGGCGCAACTACACGCTGGCGTTCGAGGGCATCGTCCCCGGTCTCGAGCGGCGGTACCGCGAGACCGACTCGACGCTCCAGAAGGAGCGGATCGAGGAGTACATGACCCTGAAGCCGTGCCCCCAGTGCCACGGCGCGCGGCTCAAGGACACGAGCCTCGCCGTCACGGTGAATGGCCGCAACATCTCGCAGTTCACGGAGATGCCGGTCGAGCGGGCGATCACCTTCGTCGACGGACTCGAGCTGACGGACACCGAACGGGCGATCGGCGCCCGGATCCTCAAGGAGATCACCGAGCGGCTGAACTTCCTCGAGAACGTCGGCGTCGGCTATCTGACGCTCGACCGGGCGGCCGCAAGCCTCTCAGGCGGTGAGGCGCAGCGGATCCGCCTGGCCACGCAGATCGGCTCCAGCCTGATGGGCGTGCTGTACATCCTCGACGAGCCGTCGATCGGCCTCCACCAGCGCGACAATGCGCGGCTGCTGGCCACGCTCACGCGGCTGCGCGACCTCGGCAACACCGTGATCGTCGTCGAGCACGACGAGGACACGATGCGCTCGGCCGACCACCTGGTCGACATGGGGCCGGGCGCCGGGGAGCACGGCGGGAAGGTGGTCGCGGTCGGCACGGCTGCGGAGGTGATGGCGAACCCCGATTCGATCACCGGCGCGTATCTCAGCGGCCGGCGCGAGATCCCCGTGCCGGAGCGGCGGATCCACGACGCCGGGTGGTTCGGCGTCGAAGGGGCCTCGGAGCACAACCTGAAGGACATCGACGTCGAGATGCCGGTCGGCAAGCTGATCTGCGTGACCGGCGTGTCCGGCTCGGGCAAGAGCACGCTCGTCAACGAGGTGGTCTACAAGGCGCTCGCCAACCGCGTCACGCGGAGCCGGGTGAAGCCGGGCGCGCACCGGTCGGCGCACGGGTTCGAAGCGTTCGACAAGGTGATCGACATCGACCAGTCCCCGATCGGGCGAACGCCGCGCTCCAACCCTGCCACCTACACGGGCCTGTTCGACCACATCCGGTCGCTCTACGCACAGACGCCCGAGTCCAAGACACGCGGCTACAAGCCGGGCAGGTTCTCCTTCAACGTCAAGGGCGGCCGCTGCGAGAACTGCCGGGGCGACGGCACGATCAAGATCGAGATGCACTTCCTGCCCGACGTGTACATCAACTGCGACGTCTGCCACGGCCGGCGGTACAACCGCGAGACGCTCCAGGTGAAGTTCAAGGGCAAGTCGATCGCCGATGTGCTGGACATGCCGGTGGAGGAGGCCCTCGAGTTCTTCGCCAAGATCCCGAAGCTGCGCCGGCGGCTGCAGACGCTGCACGACGTCGGGCTCGACTACATGCGGCTGGGCCAGCCGGCGACGACGCTCTCCGGCGGCGAGGCGCAGCGGGTCAAGCTGGCGACCGAGCTGTCCAAGGTGGCGACCGGGCGAACGCTCTACATCCTGGACGAGCCGACGACAGGCCTGCACATGTACGACGTCGAGAAGCTCCTGGACGTGCTGCAGCGGCTGGCCGACGCGGGCAACACCGTGCTCGTGATCGAGCACAATCTCGACGTGATCAAGCAGGCCGACTGGGTCGTAGACCTCGGCCCCGAGGGCGGCTATCGCGGCGGCGAGATCATCGCGCAGGGCACGCCGGAGGAGGTGGCCGAGACTCCGGGGAGCGCCACCGGCGAGTTCCTGCGGCGCGTGCTTCCGGTCTACGAGACTGAACGCGCGCTTGTCTGAGCTTCTCCCGGAGCTCTCCATCCGCGTTCGCGGAGTGATCGTGCGGGACGACGGGGCGGTGCTCATGGACCGCACGCACCACGACGACCGGGCGGTCTTCTACTGGCTCCCCGGCGGCGGCCTCGAGCCCGGTGAGACCTCGGAGCAGTGCCTGCAGCGGGAGCTGATGGAGGAAGCGGCCCTGGAGATCGAGGTCGGCCGGCTGCTCTACGTCAGCGAGAACGTCTTCACCGAGAGCGGCGACCACCGCCACGAGGTGATCCTGTACCGGCTCGCGGCGGTCCGCAGCGGGCCGCACGGCGCTCCCAGCGACCCGCGCATGCATGAGTGGCACCGCCCCGGCAGCCAGCCCGGGCCGCTGCTCCCAGAGGCCGTGGCCCGCGAGCTCGAGGTCGACCTGAAGGACGGGTTCCGGCGGCCGATCCAGCACCTGGTGTCGCCGCAATCCTGATGCCGGAGCGCGTGGCACGGCATAGACTCGGCCTCGTGGGAGCCGACGCATGAGCAGCGAGGTGCTGACCGCGCGTGACGGTGCCGTCCTCACGATCACGCTGAACCGTCCGGACGTCCTGAACGCCCTGGACGAGGCGATGCACCGCGCGTTTGCGCAGGCACTCGGTGAGGCTGCCGCCGAGGACATCCGCGCTGTTCTGATCACCGGCGCCGGCCGCGGTTTCTGCGTCGGCCAGGACGTGTCGGCATTCCCGCGCGACGCGGACGCCGTCGGCGAGCTGCTTCGGCGCTGGTTCAACCCCGCCGTCACCGCGGTTCGCGCACTCGAAAAGCCGGTGGTCGCGGCCGTCAACGGACCGGCGGCGGGCGCCGGCCTCGCGCTGGCCATGGCATGCGACCTCCGGCTGGCCGGCACCTCCGCGAGCTTCGTCCCGGCGTTCCTCGGCATCGGCCTGGTGCCGGACTCGGGCCTCTCGCACACCCTGCCGCGTTTGATCGGGCCCGCCGCGGCGTTCGAGTGGCTGGTATCCGGCCGCAAGGTGGCCGCCGACGAGGCGGCCCGGCTCGGCCTGGTCAGCCGCGTCGTCGAGGACGCCGCGCTCGCCGGCGAGGCGGCCGCGCTTGCCGCCGATCTCGCCGCTCGGCCGACACGAGCGATCGCACTGACGAAGCGGTTGATCGACGAGGGCGCGCAGCGGTCGTTCACCGGGCAGCTCGAGGCGGAGGCGGCGCTGCAGGCGCAGGCTGCGGCGCGCGCCGACTTCGCCGAGGGGGTTGCGGCCTTCCTGGAGAAGCGCGCGCCGCGGTTCACAGGCCGCTGAGGCTCCATGCTGGCGCCGCTTCGCCTCCGCGACTTCCGGCTGCTGTGGACCGGCCTGACCGTGTCCCTGCTGGGCGACGGCGTGTACGTGGTCGCGATCGCCTGGCAGGCGTACCAGATCTCGGACTCGCCGTTCGCGCTGGCCGTGACGGGGGTCGCGTGGACGCTCCCGTCCGTGGTCGTGCTGCCGTTCAGCGGTGCACTGTCAGACCGGCTCGGCCGCCGGCCGCTGATGATCGCGGCCAACGCGCTCCGCGCGGTGGCGGCGCTGGGCATCGGTCTGCTGGCCGTTGCCGGGAGCATCGAGATCTGGCACCTGATCGTGCTCTCTGTCGTGTTCGGGCTCGGGGAGGCGCTGTTCGGGCCGTCGTTCACGGCGATCGTTCCGGAGATCGTGCCTGAGCACCTGCTGGTGCAGGCGAACTCGCTCGATCAGGCGATGCGGCCGCTGGCGATGCAGTTCGCCGGCCCGGCGCTCGGTGGCGCGCTCGTGGCGTCCGTCGGTCCCGGATCGGCGTTCCTGTTCGACGCGGGATCGCTGCTGTTCGGAGCGGCGATGCTCGCCCTCATGCACGTCATGCCCGCCCAGCGCCGGGGTGAGCCGGCCAGCCTGGTCGACGACATGCGGGAGGGGGCCCGGTACGTTCGCGCCAACATCTGGCTCTGGGCCACGCTGCTCGCCTTCTCCGTGACGGTGCTCGTCTTCTGGGGTCCCACGGAGGTGCTGGTGCCCTTCGTGATCAAGAACGATCTGGGCGGCGGCGCCGGCGGATTCGGCATCGTGCTCGCAGCAGGCGGTGCCGGTGCCATCGTGACGGCGGTGGCGATCTCGGTGACGGGGCTGCCCGCGCGGCGGCTAGGCCTCGTCTACGCCGCCTTCATCGTGGCCGGGTACGGGACCGCGCTCTACGGGCTCGCGGACGCGCTCTGGCAGATGGCCGCCACGGCGGCGCTGGCCGGGGCGTGCTTCTCGGCGGGGCTGGTGGCGTGGTCGACCACAATGCAGTCCCGCGTACCGCCGGAGCTGCTCGGCCGCGTGTCGTCGCTCGACTGGATGGTGTCGATCTGCCTGCTGCCCGTGTCGTACGCGCTGGTCGGCCCCATCTCCGACGTGGTCGGCGCGCGCGCGACGCTGGTCGGGTCGGGTGTCGTCGCCGGCACGATCCTCGTCGTGGCGCTGGCGGCGGTGCCGGAGGTGCGCCGCCCGGAGCCGGAACGGGTGGGGGCCGAGACCTAGTTGGGGACGTCGACGACGTCCGCCGAGAGCGCGCCCGCGCGCCGGTACTCCTGCCAGTGGCGGAACGCGGAGACCGTCAGCTCGCCCTTCACCTGTCCGTCGCCGATCAGCGCCTCGATCTCGGCCGGGCTGAACCATTCCGGGGCGCCGAGGATGTCCGAATCGTTGATCGCGTAGCTCGTCTGCCGCGGCTGGCTCGAGAGGTAGTTCAGGCGCATCGACGTGCCGATCCGCTTGCCGTCGAGGTCGTGCTCGCGGACGAGCGAGATGCCGATCAGGGTCGCACCGGACGCGGCGTAGCCCGTCTCCATGAGCAGGTTCCGGTTGACCACGTGCTCGGGGATCTGGACGTGCCCGTCCTCGTCACGGGGCTCCATCCATCCGGTCGGGAAGTTCCAGCGCTCCTCGCCCTCGCGGTTCAGCTGACGCACCATCAACAGCTCTCCGCCATGCTCGACGATGGCGCACACGGTGGTCGCGAAGATCAGCGCATGCTCCTCCGCGAGGGCGGGGCCGGGGCCGGCTGGGATCGCCTGCTCACTCATGCGAGATAGCTTACAGCGCACGGTATCGTCACCCGGATGCGGGAGTGGAGCGCAGAACAGGTGGTGGACGAGGCGCTCGCGCGGTGCCTGATCGAGCGGCAGTTCCCGGACATCGCCTCCGCGCCGCTGCGGCTGCTGGGCGAGGGCTGGGACAGCACCGTCTGGCGGCTGGGCGAGGACTGGGTGTTCCGGTTTCCCCGTCGCGAGGTCGTGATCCCGGGCCTGCGGCGTGAGATGGAGGCGCTCGAGGCGCTGGCATCCGAGCTGCCGCTGCTCGTCCCGGTGGCCGAGCGCCGGGGAGCGCCCGACGAGGCGTTCCCGTGGCCATGGGCCGGGTCGCGGTTCATCGCCGGCAGGGAGATCGGCGAGGCGGCGCCGGACGACACCCACCGGGTCGCGCACGGCGCGGCGCTGGCACGGTTCCTGCGGGCGCTCCACGACATCGACCCGTCGAGCGTGCTGGTGGCGGGCGAACCGCTACCGGTCGACGTTGTGCACCGCGCGGACATGCCGTTCCGCGTTGCGAAGCTGCGCGCGCGGCTGGACGCGCTCGGGGCGCTCGACCTGTGGACGCCCCCGGAGCGTTTGATGCCGTTGCTCGACGAGGCCGTCGAGCTGCCGCCGCCGGAGGCCGCCACGCTCCGCATCTGCCACGGCGACCTGCACCTCCGGCATCTGCTGGTCGCCGGCGACGGCACGCTTTCGGGCGTGATCGACTGGATCGACGTCTGCCGCGGCGACCCCGCGATCGATCTGCCGCTGTACTGGGGATACCTGCCGCCGGCCGGGCGGGCGGCCTTTCACGAGGTCTACGGGCCGCTCGACCACGCGTCGCTGCTTCGCAGCCGTGTGCTGGCCGTCTTCCTGTGGTCGACGATGGTCGAGTACGGGCGCGACGTGGGCCCGGAGTGGCTGATGCGCGAAGCCCTCTCCGGCCTCGATCGAGCGGTCGCGGATCTCCGCTGAGCCTTCGTCACGGCCGGGTGGTGACACGCGCCGCCGCCTCGGCCGACGAGAGCACCGGCACCACCTCGAACTCCGCCAGGTCGCTCCAGCGGGCGATCCACGCGTCGAACAGCGCCGGGTCGTCGGTCTCCATCAGCTGGAAGCAGCGGTCGAGGCGCTCGTCGACCCAGCTGTCCACATACTCGAGGCCGGGCGGCAGCATCCGGCCCGACGCGGCGGCTCGCTCGTAGACCGGCGCGGGACCCCTGCTGTAGCGCTCGACGACCATGAAGCGGGCCATTCGGCGCCTACCCCGGCGCCCCGGTTGCGGTGCGGCATGCACCATGGTGCGGCGGTCCTTCGATCATCGGCTGAGCGTCCACGGCGGCTCCCTTCGCTATGGCCCGCCAGCCTACGCCTCTTCGCACGCTGCCGCAGCCCGGTAGACTCGCGGCCGATGAGTGCGTTCGAGGGCATCGCCGGCCTGCCGCACGTCCGCATCTGGGACGGCATCACGGCGCACGCCGTCGATGGCGACCGAACGACGCTGGCGGTGATCGAGCTCGAACCCGGGAGCGCGGTTCCCGAGCACCGCCATGACAACGAGCAGCTGGGCGTCCTGATACGCGGATCGATGCAGTTTCGCGTTGGCGGCGAGTCCAGGAACGTGGGGCCGGGCGACACGTGGCGGATCCTGAGCGGTGTGCCGCACGAGGTCACGGCCGGGCCGGACGGTGCCCTGGCGGTCGAGTGCTTCACGCCGGCGCGCGCCGACTGGGCCGCGCTTCAGCGCGCCGAGGGCTCTCCGCCACGCATGGGCTGACCGGCGGACGGCGAGGGCATGACCGACTTCCTGTTCTATGGGGACACCGAACGGTCTGCGGCGATGCGGCACGAGCTCCCGGTTGCGATCGGCGATGCGTTCCTGCTCGGCGTCGTCGGCGGGCGCCGGCACATCGTCGTCAACAGCCTCGAGCGGGGACGCGTGGAGGCGGCGACGCCGGACGCCGTCCTTCACGACATCGCCGACCTCGGCTTCCACGACCTGCTGCAGAGCGGGAAGCGGTTCTTCGACATCGACCTCGAGCTTGCGTCGCGCGGTGCGGCGGCGATGGGGATCCGTGAGGCGGTGGTCGACCCCGAGATGCCGGTCGCCGTCGCCGACCGGTTGCGCGCCGACGGCCTCGTCCTGCGACCCGATGATGTCCCGGTCGCCGCCCGGCGACGCGTGAAGACGCCGGCGGAGATCGCGGGCGTCCGTCGGGCGCAGGCGGCGGCTGAGGCCGGCATGGCGGCGGCGGCCGCTCTGCTTCGGAGCGCCGACCTGGAGGGTGAGCGGCTGGTGGCCGCAGGGGAGCCGGTCACCGCCGAGGCGGTCCGAGCGGTGCTGCGAGAGGAATGCCGCCGCCACGGGGCGCCCGCGCCGCCGGACGTCATCGTCTCCTCGGTGTGGCAGGGAACGGGGCACGATCCGGGCTCCGGCCCACTGCCCGCCAACCTTCCGATCGTGATCGACGTATGGCCGCAGGACGAGGAGTCGGCCTGCTGGGGTGACATGACGCGGACGTTCGTCGTCGGCGAGGTCAGCCCCGCCGTCCGCGGGCTCGCCTCGCTCGTGGGCGACGCGCTGGAGCGTGCGCGAAAGGCGGTGCGACCGGGCGTGCTCGGCCGTGAGCTGCACGCAATCGTGTGCGACGTCTTCGAGGCGGCCGGGCACCGCACCCAGCGAACCGGTCCCGGAGACGATCCGGAGGCCGGGTTCCAGTTCTCGCTGGGCCATGGCGTCGGGCTGGCGGTGCACGAGGCGCCGTCGCTCGGGCTGGCGGGCGTGGACGCCCTCGTCGCCGGCGATGTGGTGGCGATGGAGCCCGGGCTCTGGGTGCGGGGGATCGGCGAGGTCCGCTTCGAGGACCTGCTCCTGGTCACCGGCGACGGAGCCGAGACGCTGAACCGCTACCCGTTCGACCTGGCGCCCTGACGCCGCCGCCGCGCGCCTATCGTTCGGCGTGACCGACGACTCAGGAGAGTGGACGATGGCGAACTACACCGTGACCCGGCTCGAGGACGTCGCAGAGATCACCGACGGCCGGTGCCCCTGGCGGCCGATCCGGCACGAGCTTGGGATCACCTCGTTCGGAGTGAACGCCTGGACGGGCCGCAGCACCGGCGACCGGATCATCAACGAGCACGACGAGGCGGGGGAGGACGAGGAGCTCTACCTGGTCATGCAGGGCCGGGCCCGGTTCGACCTCGACGGCGAGCACGTCGACGCGCCGGCCGGTACGTTGGTCTTCGTTCGCCCGGGGATCACGCGCACCGCCTTCGCCGAGGAGGCGGGAACGACGCTGCTGGCGCTGGGCGGCCGGCCCGGCGAGGCGTACGAGCCGACGGGCTTCGAGCTGTGGGCGCCGATCGCGCCGCTCTACGAGCAGGGGCGGTACGAGGAGGCGGCCGACCTGGTGGCGCCGCTGGTCGACGAGCACCCCCAGTACCCCGCACTTGCATACAACGCCGCCTGCGTCGCGAGCCTGGCGGGGCGGACGGAGCAGGCGATCGAGTTCCTCCGCCGGTCGATCGCGGGCTCGCCGCGTTCGCGGGAATGGGCCGCAGAGGACAGCGACCTCGATGCGATCCGCGACCGGCCGGAGTTCGCCCAGCTGGTCGGGTGACGTTCAGCCGGCGACCGCCCCGGCGATCGATTCCAGGATGTCGGCCACCTCGGCGGGCGGCCGGAGCGTGTCGATCTCGTGCCCGGCTCCCGCGCGGAGCAGCGGCTCCACCGCTCGCAGGTCGGCAACGATGCGCGTCCGCTCCTCCGCGGTCTTGCCGAAGTCGTTGGTGTCCCGGGTCGCGATTCGCTCGAGCAGCACGTCCTCGGGTGCGCTCAGCAGGACGACGGCGGCGAACCGGTCGTAGAACCGGCCTTGATTCGCCACGCAGCCGCCGATGAAGAGCGCGCCGGACGTGTGCCGTTCGAGCAGCTCGGCCATGCGGCGCTCGCGCCACATCGGCTCGACCTCGCCGCCGGCCAGCGGGACGTCCTCGATCCAGTCGCCATGACTGGTGTCGACCACGCGGTGGCCGCGCCGCGCGAGCTCGGCCAGCACGGTCGACTTGCCGGTGCCCGACATGCCGGTGATCAGCACGGCGCTCCCCGGCGGCTGCGGCGAGCATGAGCCGGGGCTCAACCGTCCGGCCCGTCGAGCGCTGGGCGAGGCCCGGCTGTGATAGCTTGTACGCATCGACACAAAGGAGCACCAATGATCGGCGTCATCGTCAGCATCGGGCCCAGCGATACCCTCGACCAGGCTCGGGCGTCCGCCGTCGCCGACCAGGCGGCGTCGATGTTCGAGGGTATGGCGGGTCTTCGCAGCAAGGTGTTCATGTGGGATCCAGAGACCTCGTCTGTGGTCAACGTGTACGTGTGGGAGTCGGAGAGCGCCGCCCGCGAGTTCTTCTCGCCCGAGCTGGCAGCCCGGATCGTCGAGCTGTACGGCGCCGAGCCGCGGGTGCAGTTCACGGACGTTGCGGCACTCGTCGACAACGGCGTGGGAGTCGGCGCCTGAACCCGGCCATCACCCCCCGGTGATCCCGATCCGGCGGTCGTCCGGAACCGGTGGTCCGAGCGGCCACTCACACAGCGGCTGCTGAGCGATCCGCGTCGGCCCGCGCACGAGCGCCCAACATTGGCCCGGTTGCGGGCCGAGTGGGCGCGAATCCGGCCATACCGACGCCGGGCTCCACGTCGACGAAGATCGATTCGAACCCGCCGCGGCGGAAGTAGGTCTCATGCCAGCCGCCCCGATCCCGCAGGTAGTCGGTCCACCACTGCTTGTGCGGCAGCGTCTTCGTCCAGGCCTGCAGCGATTCGAAATCGCGCCAGTACTGGCGCATGCCGGTGTGCGGCGGGTCATCGCCGTACATGAGCCGTTCGTGCAGGAGTAGCCCGTCCGGCTGCTCGTCGACCGTGGCGTCGATCTGCGGCCGCAGGGCCTTGAGCGTCTCGATTCCTCGCGGTTCCTCGACTCGCATGCCCAGGTAGATCACGACGAGATCCGGATATGCGGACAGGTCGACGGTCTTCCGGTCGGGTGCCTCAGCCATGGGTCACATCCTCCCTTCGTCAGGTGAGTGCCGACAGTAACCGACCGATGCACCGCCTGCCCAACCCGCCGTCAGCTCCGCTCGATCAGCTCGACACGGTAGTCGTCTGGGTCGCGCACGAAGCACAGGCGCGACCCGCCTTCGCTCACCGTGTAGGGCGGGCGCTCCGGCTCGATGCCCTGCGCCTTGAGCTGCTCGAGCGTCGCGTCGAGATCCTCGACGCCGATCGCGATGTGGCCGTAGCCGGTGCCGGTCTCGTAGGTGCGGCCGTCGTGGTTGAAGGTCAGCTCGAGCACGTCCGGCTGGCCCGGCAGCCCGAAGAAGTAGTTCGTGGCCTCGAGCTCGCCGTTGCGGACGATCGGCGACTCGTGGCCTGCTTCGAACCCGAGCGCCTCGTAGAACGCGCGGCTGCGCTCGGGGTCGGTGATGCGCACCATGGTATGGAGGTAGGTCGTCATGCCCGCATTCTAGGAGCGGCGCGCGACGTCCGGCGGCTCGGCGGCGGGGGCTCGGAGCGCCGCATCCCAGCGGTCGTCGTCGGGCACGGCCAGCCTGCGCCGCGAGCGGCTGCGTCCGGCCGAATAGAGGACATACGCGATGACGCTGATCAGCGGTAGGCACAGCACGGTGAGCACGCCCACCATGACCAGGTTCGCGCCCGCCTTGTGCTCCAGGTAGTCGCCGCCGGCGCTGGGCGCGATGTCCGGCTGGGCGAACAGCTTCGGCGGCTGGTTGTCGGCGGCGAAGAACGCCGAGGGGGTGAACCAGTCGACCAGCCAGCGGCCGTGGTGCTTCGTGACCCGGATGTTGTAGGCGATCGCGCCCTGCGTGCGTGGGTGCCGCGGCTGCAGCACCATCGACAGGTACGCCTGATTGCCGTCGACGGCCATCACCGAATAGCCGTGGAAGCTCGTTCCCTTCGACTGGAATGGCGGCACCGGAAGCGACCCCGACAGCCACTCGGCGTGCGTCACGCCGCTCCGCATCATCGGCGACGCGAGTGAATACGCCTTCGCCGGGCCCTGCCGTTCCACGCCGTAGCGCACGAACACGTCGAGCGTGTGGTTGATCTGCCTCCGCGCGGCCCTCGGCAATGTGGGCTGCGGCGGCGCCGATTCCGGCTGCAGCGGCTCGTTGGTGTCGTGCACCGTCGTGCCGCAGGCG
Organism: Gaiellales bacterium; assembly: GCA_036403155.1. Taxonomy (GTDB): domain Bacteria; phylum Actinomycetota; class Thermoleophilia; order Gaiellales; family JAICJC01; genus JAICYJ01. The sequence goes on from DASWRM010000042.1 coordinate 116,834, forward strand.
GCGCAGAGACAGGCAGCGATCAGCGCCAAGGCGCCGGCGACACGTGATCGGAAGGCGGGCATCATGGTGTGTAGGACGCCTTCCCGGCCGGTGAGTTCGCCGCGTCGCCGAATTCTATGCACGGCGCGTCCTACCAGTCGGCAAGCGTGTCCTCGATGCCGCCCGCGTCCACCGCCGATTGGAACAGTGCAAGCTGATCCTCTGGGATCGAGTACGTGTGCTCGGCCGCCGGATAGACGCGCCGGCGCACCTCGTCGGCGTACGCCGCAACGGCGGCCGCCATCGTCTCGCCGATCTCGGCGTACCGCTTGACGAACCGCGGCTGTGGGCCGTCCTCGCGGATGCCGAGCATGTCGTGCAGCACGAGCACCTGGCCGTCGGTCTCGGGGCCCGATCCGATGCCGATGGTCGGGATCCCGAGCCGCCTGCTGATCGCGCCGGCGACGGGCGCCGGCACCGCCTCGAGCACGATGGCGAAGCAGCCCGCCTGCTCGAGCGCAACGGCGTCGAGGAACAGCCGGCGTGCCGCCTCGGCCTGGCGGCCCTGCGCCTTGTGCCCTCCCATCGAGGTCGCCGTCTGCGGTGTCAGGCCGATGTGGCCCATCACTCCGATACCCGCCGAGACGAGCGCTCGGACACGGTCGAGCGAGGGACCGGCGCCCTCAAGCTTCACCACGTCGGCGCCGCCCTGCTTGATCAGCCGCCCGGCGTTTCCGACCGCCTCGGCGTCGGACACCTGATAGCTCATGAACGGCAGGTCGCCGATCACCATCGCGTGCGCGACGGCGCGGCTGACCGCTGCGGTCAGCATGGTCATCTCGTCCATGGTCGCGGGCACCGTCGAGGCGTGGCCGAGCACGACGTTCGCCGCCGAGTCGCCGACGAGGACGAGGTCGACGCCCGCCGCGTCCACGATCCGCCCGCTGGGATGGTCGTAGGCGGTGATCATGACGATCGGGCGGCCGTCGGCCTTCATCTGCCGCAGGTCCGGCAGCGAGATCTTCACGGCTCCTCCAGGACGACGTTGTCGATCAGCCGCGTCGACCCGAACCGGGCTGCCGCTATGCGCAGCGCGCCGGCACGGGGCTCGCACGGCTCGAACGTCTCCGGGTCGACCACGTCGAAGTACTCGAGGTCGCCCTGCACCAGGGTGCGGTCGCCCGCGATGAGCGCCTCGTGGAGCGACGCCGCGCGCCCGCGCTCGCCGGCGTCGAGGTAGATGTTGCGGCTCGAGAGCGCCAGGCCGTCGGCCTCACGTTCGGTGGGGATCGCCCGCACCTCCACCCGGACGTCGAGGTCGCGCACCATGCGGCGCACCACGGCAAGCTGCTGGGCGTCCTTCTGCCCGAAGTAGACGCGGTCCGGTCTGACGATGTTCAGGAGCTTGAGGACGACGGTCGCCACCGCGGCGAAGTGCCCGGGCCGCGCGGCTCCCTCGTAGCGATCGGCCACGCCGGCCACCTCGACGCGTGAGGAGAAGCGCTCGGGGTACATGCGCTCCACGGAGGGTGCGAAGACCTCGTCCACGCCCTCCTCGCCGGCGATCCGCCGGTCGCGCTGCTCGTCGCGAGGGTAGCGCTCGAAATCCTCGCCCGCCCCGAACTGGGTCGGGTTGACGAACAGGCTCATCACCACGCGGTCGTTCTCAGCGCGGGCGGCTCGCAGCAGCGCACGGTGGCCGTCGTGGAGCGCGCCCATCGTGGGAACGAGCGCGGTGCTCACAGCAGCGGCTCCACCGCGGACGCGGAGCGCGGGTTGACCAGCGGCAGCGTCGCGCGGCCCAGGGCACGGTAGAGCGGCGCCAGCTCGGGCCCGACGGCGTCGATGTGCGCGCGGACCGTGGCCGCGTCACCTCGTGCAATCGGCCCCGTGGGCGGACGTCCGGCGACATCGACGGTGCGGTGCTGGAGCGGTCGCAGCGCCTCCAGCGCCAGCTCACGGTCGAGTCCCGCGCGCTCGAGCAGCCCGACCGCGACGTGGGTCAGGGTGACCAGGTAGTTCGACGCGAAGGCGGAGGCCGCGTGGTAGACGGCCTTCGCGTCGTCGGCGAGCGGGAACGCCGTCATGCCCAGGTCGGATGCGAGGCGCTCGCCGAGCCCGATGTCGCCGGTGACCGCCGCATAGGCGCCTTCCAGCTGATCGGGGCCGCGTTCCACCCAGACCGTCTGCAGGGGATGGACGCACGCCGTCGGGCCGCGCGCGGCGTCGAGCGCGTGAACCGTGGTGGCACCGGAGAAATGGACGACGCCGGCGCCGGCGGGAAGCGCCGGCGCAAGCGTGCGGCAGACCGGCTCGATCTGCGAATCCGGCGTGGCGATCAGGAGCAGCGTGCACCCCGACAGATCCGGCCGCTCGCCGCGGCTGACCAGCCTCGCCCCGCCCAGCCGGGCGGCGACAGTGCGGCCGACCCTGCCGGCCCCGATGACGACGGTGGTGGTGTGCATGTGCTCCGCCTCCCGGCAGCGCCACTCTACCGAGCGGCCGTGCCAGGGCGGCACGGTATGCTCCTGCCATGCCCATCTACGAGTACCTCTGCAGCGGATGCTCCGGCACCTTCGAGGAGCTGGTCTCCGCCAGCGGCGAGGCCTCGGTGCGGTGCCCGTCCTGCGGTGACGCGGCGGTCACGCGGCTGCTGTCCTCGTTCGCGACCTCCCGCCCGGAGGGCGCGATGGTCGGCGGTGGCGGCGGCTGCTGCGGCGGCAGCTGCGGCTGCGGGCACTAGCCGGCGGAACACCCCGTCCGACCGCTCTGCCAGAATCGCCCGCATGGTGGCGGACGCGGCGGCGCGGGCAGCGGAACTGGAACGGCGAGCCGCGGAGTGGGCCGGATGCACGCGCTGCCCCCTGGCGGAGTCGCGCACCCAGGTCGTCGTCGGAAGCGGGGATGCGAACGCCGACCTGATGTTCGTGGGCGAGGCGCCCGGGTTCCACGAGGACAAGCAGGGCGTGCCCTTCGTCGGGCAGGCCGGCAAGCTGCTCGAGACGTTGCTCGAGGAGATCGGCCTGCGCCGCGACCAGGTGTTCATCGCGAACGTGCTGAAGTGCCGACCGCCCGGCAACCGCGATCCGCTGCCGGGAGAGATCGAGGCGTGCCAGGGCTACCTCCACACGCAGATCCAGCTGATCCGGCCGGTCGTGATCTGCACGCTCGGCAACTTCGCGACGAAGCTGCTGTCCGGCAGCCCGCTCGGCATCACGCGGGTGCGCGGGACGCCCCAGACGCACACGTACGGGGCGGTGACCGTCCAGCTGTTTCCGATCTACCACCCCGCGGCGGCGCTCTACACGCCGGCCATGCTCGAGATGCTGCGCGGCGACTTCCGGCTGATCCCGGCACTGCTGGCGGGCAACGCCGAGGAGCCATCGCTCCCGCCCGCATCTGAGCCGGCCCCGGCGATCGAAGCCGACCTCCCTGCGCTCGAGGACGTTCAGCTCAGCTTCCAGTTCTGAGCCCGCCGGCATTGCCCCGGCGCGGGTTGCCGGGTATCGTCGGTGCATCGCCTAGGGGGTTGGCCGATGAAGCTGCGGATGCTCGTGATCGTGTGTGCGGCGGTGTCGCTGCTGGCAGCGTCGAGCGCTCCGGCGGGCGCCGCCGGCGCCGCCGTGCCGCGCCTCGGCCATGTCTTCATGATCATCGGCGAGAACTCGGATTACAGCCACATCACGCCGACGAACTCGCCCTACACCATGTCGACGCTGAAGCCGCGCTCGGCGTGGATGACGAACTACTACGCCGCCACGCACTGGTCGCAGGCGAACTACGTCGCCCTGCTCAGCGGGCAGTTCAATCGCTGCCAGCAGCAGGATGGCGGCGTGGCGTGCCACCAGGACGTCGACAACCTCTATCACCAGCTCGATGTCGCCGGTATCGGGTGGAAGACGTGGCTGGAAGACGAGGGCGGCACGGGCTGCGGGAACCTGGGGGTGCAGAACGGCACCGAGACGTTCACGTCGGGCGAGTGCGTGCCGCACGGCAACTGCCCGCTGGTCGGCTTCTACACGACCGGGAACCCGCCGATCAACTTCGACGACATCGAGGGCCCGGGAGGCGTGTTCGACCCGACCACGCCGAGCCGCGAATGCCTCCAGCGCGACGTGCAGGCCGGCCCGCAGATGGCCACGTTCAACGCCGACCTCGCCGCCGGCGCGGTGCCGCGGTTCAACGTCGTCATCCCGAACGGCTGCGAGGACGCGCTCGGCAACTGCAAGCCGATCAACAATCGCTACACCCAGTTCGACGAGTTCCTGCGGCGCGAGATCCCGCTGATCGAGGCGTCGCCCTCGTACGACAGCCGTGCCGTCATCATCGTGCTGTTCGACGAGGACCAGCGGCAGGGCGGCATCAACCCGAAGAATCCGTTCACGGCGGGCGGCCACACCGTCTGCTTCCTGCTGGGGCCCGGCGTGCGGCCCGGCGGCTACGGGCGGCTGACCTATGCCTACAGCGTGCTGCGGATGCTGCAGGACGGCTACGGGGTCGGCCCCTATCTCGCGCACGCCGGGGACGTCCGCACGATCGACCAGATCTGGCGCTGAGCACGCGCGACGGCGCATCGGACGGCGGCGCGCTGACGCGACGGTCGACCGGCGTCGATGACACCGAGCGGCTGGCGGCTCACCTGGCGCGCGCTCTGCGCCCGGGTGACAGCGTGTGGCTGCACGGCGAGCTTGGCGCCGGGAAGACCGCGTTCGTGCGGGGCGCGGCCCGTGCGCTCGGCATCGCGGGCGCCGTGACGAGCCCGACGTACACGGTCGGGAACAGGTACCGCGGCTCGGGGCCGGACGTCTCGCACCTCGACCTCTACCGCTCGACGGGCATGACCGACGAGGAGTGGGGCGACCTCGAGCCGTACTTCGACGAGGCCGTGGCGTTCGTCGAATGGCCCGACGCCGGGGCGCGCATCCTGCCTGCTCCCCGGGTCGTCGTCCATATCGAGTTCGTGCCGCCCGATGCTAGGCTGATCACGGTTTCGTCCGACGACCGAGCCCTCCTGAACGCGCTTGCTGCTGCTTGCCCTTGACACCGCGACGGACGCCGCCACGGCATGCCTGTGGCGCGACGGTCAGGTGCTCTCCGAGTCGGTGACGAGCGGCAGGTCGACGGCCGCCCAGCGGCTGCTGGACGACGTGCACCACCTGCTGCGCGCCGGGCGCGTCGAGCCCGCGCAGCTCGACGCCGTGGTGGCGGGCACCGGACCGGGGACGTTCACCGGGCTTCGCATCGGCCTGGCCTCGGCGCGCGCGCTCGGCTTTGCACTCGGCATCCCGGTGCACGGGGTGTGCACGCTGGACGCCCTGCTCGCCGGTGACGGCGTCGACGTGGCCTGCATCGACGCGCGCCGGGGCGAGGTGTTCTGCAAGGGCGCCGGCATCGACATCCGCGCGATCGCGCCGGACGAACTTGCGGCCATACTCCCGGAGGGCGCGACGGTGGCGGGGGACGGTGCCGTTCGCTACCGGGAAACGCTCGGCGAGGTTGCAGCGGTGCCGCCGGACGGGTCGCCGCTGCACGTCCCGTGGTCGCGGCACCACGCGGCCCTGCGGGAGCTGTGGACGGCTCCCGAGCCGCTCTACGTGCGCGCGCCGGACGCCGAACGGTCGATCGCCATGGGGTCTGCGCCATGATGACCGCAGTCGACGTGCTGCCGCTTCGGCCGGCGGACCTGGACGCTATCGAGCGGATCGAGCGGCGCGCGTACCCGACGCCGTGGTCCCGCTCGATGTTCGCGGGGGAGCTGTCCAAGCCGAGCGGCATCTGCCTGGGCGCGTTCCAGGGCGAGGACATGCTCGGCTACCTGATCGTTGCGCGCTACGTCGACGCGTGGCACGTGATGAACGTGGCGGTCGACGAGCAGTGGCGCGGGCGCGGCGTCGCCAGGCAGATGCTGGAGCGCCTGTTCGACCTGACCGAGGGCGACGTCGAGCGTGGGTACACCCTGGAGGTGCGCGTCTCGAACGAGACGGCCATCGCGCTGTATCGCAGCCTCGGGTTCGTCGAGACCGGCATCCGGCGTGGCTACTACACGGACAACCGGGAGGACGCCCTGATCATGTGGCGCGATCCCGAGGCAGGCGACGGCGCGTGATCCTCGCCATCGAGAGCTCCTGCGACGAGACCGCCGCGGCGCTCGTCGGCCGCGACGGCGCCCTGCTCGCCAACGTGGTGGCGTCGCAGGCCGAGCTGCACGCCCGGTTCGGCGGTGTCGTGCCGGAGGTCGCATCCCGCCGCCATCTGGAGCTGTGCATCCCCGTCGTCGAACGGGCGCTGGAGGACGCCGGTGCGGCGCTCGACGACGTCGACGCGATCGCGGTCACCGAGGGGCCGGGGCTGATCGGCGCCCTGCTGGTCGGCCTGGCGTCCGCCAAGGCGCTGGCGTTCGCGCGCCGGCTGCCGCTGATCCCCGTCGACCACCTGCACGGCCACGTCGCGTCGCTCTACCTGGGGCCCGACCCGATCGATCCGCCGTTCCTGCTGCTGCTGGCCTCCGGCGGTCACACCCTGCTCGCGAAGGTCGACCACCGCGAGCCGGGCATGGCCCTGATCGGCCAGACGCTGGACGACGCGGCCGGCGAGGCCTTCGACAAGGGGGCGCGGCTGCTCGGGCTCGGATACCCCGGCGGTGCGGCGCTGGAGCGGCTGGCCCGTGACGGTGACGACCGGGCGCATGACTTCGCCGTGGCCATGGCCGGCAAGGACGGCTTCGACTTCTCGTTCAGCGGGCTCAAGACCGCGCTGCGCAATGCGGTGATGGCCTCAGGCGGGAGCGACCGGGAGCGCGCGAACCTGGCCGCCTCGTACCAGCGCGCGATCGTGCGGTCGCTGGTCTCGCGGACGATGTCCGCGGTCTCGTCGACCGGCAGGGACACGCTGGCGGTGGTGGGTGGTGTGGCGGCCAACGGCGTGCTGCGCGCCGCCCTCGAGGATTCGTGCAGGGACGCGGGTGTGCGCCTCGCCCTCGCACCGATCGCGCTGTGCTCCGACAACGCGGCGATGATCGCCTCGGCGGCTCGCTACTGCGAGGCCGTGCCGTTCCCGGACTACCTCGCGCGGGACGCGTATGCGACGGCGGGCGCGTGAACGTCGAGGTCGTCCTCTACGGCGCGCCCGGGTGCCATCTGTGCGACGTCGCAAAGGACGTGCTCAACCGCCAGCGGGAGCTGCTGGGCTTCGACCTGCGGGTTGTCGACATCTCGGGCGACGAGCAGCTCGAGCGCGCGTACCGGGAGCAGATACCCGTCGTGTTCGTGGCCGGGCGCAAGGCGTTCATCTACCGGGTCGAGCCGCTGGAGCTTGCGAGGCGCGTGACGTCGGCGTCACAATCTCCCGCCTGACCGGCCCGCTTGTGACAAGCGCAGTGCCGTCGCGGAGCCGATCGCTACACTGATCGTGCGATGTCACAAGGAACCGTGCCGAGGGAGGAATCGTTGGTCCAGGAACGCCTAACCGTGGGTGTGGCAGCACGCCTGTCGCGTTATCTGCAGGTGCTCACGCAGGCGAAGAAGATGGGCCGCGACTCGATCTCGTCGCAGGAGATCGGCGAGTACACCAACGTGAACGCCACGCAGATCCGGCGCGACCTGTCGGGCTTCGGCAAGTTCGGCAAGCGGGGGGTGGGTTACAACATCGACTCCCTGATCTCCGAGATCCGCGGCATCCTGCGGACCTCCGGACAGCACAACATTGCGCTGATCGGGGCGGGCGACCTGGGGCGCGCGATCGCATCGTCGACCGTCTTCGCAGACCACGGGTTCCACATCGCGGCCGTGTTCGACTCGGACCCGCAGAAGGTGGGCAGCCAGATCGCGACGCTGGCCGTGCAGGATGCCTCCACCCTCGCCGACGTCGTGCGGGAGAAGAACATCATCGTGGGCGTGCTCGCCGTTCCGCCGGCCGGCGCCCAGGCCGCCGCCGATGCGCTCGTCGACGCCGGCGTGAAGATCATCTTCAGCTACTCCGACGCGCTGATCGACACGCCGCCGGACGTGACGGTGCACCGCTCGAGCCCGGCCGCTGCGCTGCTCTACGCGCTCTACTTCCACCTGACGTAGCATCGGGCCCCATGAATCTGGTGCTCTGGCACGGCTACCTGCTGTCGGGCACCGGTTCGAACATCTACACGCAGCACGTGGCGCGCGCGTGGGACAGGCTCGGCCACGGGGTTCGCGTGATCTGCCAGGAGCCGCACCCCGAGCGGTTCGATCTCGGCCGCAACGTTCGGATCCTTCGCCCGGACATCGGCCCGCTGCTCCCCGTGTTCGTGCTCGACCGCTACGAGGGCGTGGAGGCGCGCCGCGTCGGCGACATGACGGCCGCCGAGCGAGCGCGGTACCTCGAGGCCAGCGAGCGCGGGCTTGCCGGCACGCTCGCCGCCGAGCCCGCCGATCTCGTGCTCGCAAACCACGCCATCATGGGCGGGCCGGTGGCGGCGGCCGGCTGCGCGGCGACCGGCACTCCCTATGCCGTCAAGCTCCACGGCTCCGAGCTCGAATACGCGATTCGAGGCGAGGCCCGGCTCGCGGCGCTGGCGCGCGAGCCGCTGGACGGCGCGGCCGCCGTGTACGCGGGATCGCGGCACATCGTCGAGGTCACCCGCGAGCTGCTGGGCGCCGGCCCGTACCTCGAGCGGACGGCGATCGTCCCGCCCGGCGTGGACGTGGACGCCTTCCACCCTGGCGGCGGCTCGAGGGAACGGCTCGACGCGCTGCTCCGCGCGGACCGCCCCGGCGCGCACGCCGAGCGGCACCCGGATCCCGGCGCTGCCGACCGGCTCGCCGCGGCCGGCGATTTCGTCCTGTTCGTGGGGAAGCTGCTGGAGCAGAAGGGCGTCCACCTGCTGCTCGAGGCGTGGCGGGAGCTGGCGCCGCGGTATCCCGAGCTCTCGCTGGTTGTCGTGGGATTCGGCTCGGATCGCGATTGGCTCGAGCGGCTGGCCGGCGATCGCGTCGTCTTCACCGGTGCCATGGACCACGCGCAGCTGCAGGCGCTGATGCCCCTCGCGGAGGCCCTGGTCGTCCCCAGCGTGCTGCCGGAGGCGTTCGGGATGGTGGCCGCAGAGGCGGCCAGCTGCGGCGTGGTGCCCGTCGTGGCGAACCACTCCGGGCTGGCGGAGGTGGCGGCCGGGCTGGGCGACGCAGCGCGCGTGTTCGACGGCGGCTCCCAGGAGCTGGCCGCGGCGATCGCGGAGGTGCTGAACCTGCCGCCGGCGGAGCGCCGGGCGGCCGGCGGGCGTGGCCGGGCGCGCGTGCTCGAGCGCTGGAGCTGGGAGCGGATCGCCGAGCAGCTGCTCGAGGGCGCGCTGGGCAGCGGCTGACCGGTCCTGCGCCATCGCCTCAAGGCGCCTCCACATCGGCCGATAGCTGGCCCTGTGAGGCTCTCAGGCCGCGCCACTTCCCCCGCAGGGGCGCTCTTTCGCCTCTCCATGCTGGCCGCTTCGGCCAGCCTCGGAGCGATGCTGGCCGCCCTGTGGGCGGTTCCCGTGCACGACCGGTTGACGCTCGCGCTCGCGGCTCCGGTCGCCTGCGTCGCGGCTGCGATGTCGGTGATGTGGCGCGACAGCCTGTCCGAGCACGCGCGGCTCCTGACGCCGCTTGCGACGCTGCTCGCCGTGGCGCTGCTCCGCAACGCCGCCGGCGGGGACCGGATCCGGTACGAGCTGCTGCTGCTCCTGCCGATCGTCTGGCTGGCGCTGCAGGGCAGTCGCGCCGAGCTCGGTGTGGCCGTCGCGGGGCTCACCGCGGGGCTCAGCCTTCTCAACCTCTCGGATCCGCACTCCCCGTCGGGCTGGTCGGACGAGGTGGTCTTCGTGGCCGTGGCGTCGGCCGTCGGGCTGACCGTCCAGCACCTGATCTCTCAGGTGCGGCGCCAGGCCAGTGACGTGGCCGCGATCACGCGGGTCGTGCAGGACGCGGCCGTGGCGGCGGACACCAAGGCGGCGCGCGACGCGGTGTGCCGGGCGGCGATCGAGATCTGCGGCGCGCAGGTCGCGCTGATGCTCGAGCCCGAGGCCGGCGGCACGCTGGTCGTGTCGGCGGCCAGGGGCAGCACCGTCGCCGCCGGCACCGCCGTGCCGCTGTCCGGCGCGGCGCCGTCGGTGCTCGAGGCGCTCGAGTCGGGCGAGCAGCGGTTCCTGCCCGACGAGGGCGGCTCCCTGTGCGCGGCGGCGCTCGGCGTGCGTTCTGCGCTGCTCGCACCGGTCAGGCACGACGGGGCGCCCGCTGGCGCGCTGGTGCTCGGGTGGCAGCGGCCGTTGCGCCGGCTGCCCGCCCGCATGGCGGAGGTGGTGTCCCTGTTCGCGGTCGAGACCGCCCGTTCCCTCGAGCGCGGTGACCTGATCGCGCAGGTGCAGATGCACGCCAGCGATCTGGAGGCCGTCGTCGAGATCGCCCGCCGCCTGCCAAGGAGCACGGACGGGCAGGCCGCTCGCGATGCCGTGTGCGCGGCGGTGCTCGAGGTCTGCGACGGGATGCTGGCGGTGCTGATGGAGCCCGACGGCCAGGGCAATCTGGTCTCAACGGCCATCGCCGGTGCCGATGTCCCGCCGATGCGCGTCTCGATGGACGACTCGGGATCCGCGACGGTCGAGGTGTTCCGGACGCTGGAGCCGTTCTTCGTCGCAGACCTGGGCGGCCATCCGAACGTTCCCAGCGGCTCGTGCATGCGACCGGCGCGCTGTCCGCGCTCTGGCAGCCGGTGGTCGGCGACGGGGCGCCGGTGGGCGTGCTGGTCGTCGCGTGGGAGCGCCGGCTGCCCGCGCTCTCCGACCGGGCGGCCGCGGTGGTCGGCCTGTTCGCCGCCGAGGCCGCCGTGGCGCTCGAGCGCGCCGACCTGCTCGCGCGGCTCGAGAACCTGAACCGGATGCTGGCCGTGCAGGTCGAGGCGCTGCGCGTGTCCGACCAGCTGAAGAGCGACTTCGTCTCGAGCGTGTCGCACGAGCTGCGGACGCCGCTCGCCTCGATCCTCGGCTATCTCGACGTGCTGCTCGAGGGCGCGCTCGGGGACATGCCGCCGGAGCAGACGGAGTTCGTCAGGATCGTCGACGAGAACGCCCGCCGCCTGCTCTCGCTGATCAACGACCTGCTCACCCTGTCGGGCATCGAGAGCGGCCGGCTGCTGCTTCGTCCGGAGCCGGCCGACCTGCGCACGCTGGTGGAGCGCCATGTCTTCGACCTGGCGCCTGACGCGTCGGCGAAGGGGCTGAACCTGGCCGTGCAGCTTCCGGCCGAGCCGTTGACGGCCGAGATCGACCGCGACCGGATCGGACAGGTCGTCACCAACCTGGTCGCCAATGCTGTCAAGTTCACGGAGCGGGGCGGCGATGTGCGGGTCTCGCTGCGACGCGACGGCGAGCGCGCCGAGCTCACGGTTGCCGACACGGGCATCGGCATCCCGGCCGAGGACAGCGACCGGCTGTTCCAGCGGTTCTTCCGCGCGCGGAACGCAACCGACGCCGCCATCCCCGGTACCGGCCTGGGGCTTGCGATCTGCAAGGGCATCGTCGATGCCCACGGCGGCGACATCGCCGTCGACAGCGAGACCGGCACGGGCACAACTCTGCGCGTGTTCCTGCCGATGACCATGGCAACCCAGTGAAGGAGACCCCGATGGAGACCGTTCATGCGAAGGTGCTCGTCGCCGACGACGAGCCGCACCTGCTGCGTTTGGTGAAGTTCCGGCTGGAGCGCGAAGGCTACGAGGTGCTGACGGCCGTGGACGGCGAGGCCGCCCTGCAGGTCGCCCGCGACGAGCACCCGGACCTGTGCGTGCTCGACGTGATGATGCCCAAGCGCAGCGGGTTCGACGTGCTGCGGGAGCTGCGCAGCGACGATCGCTGCGCCGGCATGAAGGTGATCATGCTGACGGCTCGCGCCCAGGATCGCGACGTCGACGTCGGATTCTCGCTGGGCGCCGACGACTACATCACGAAGCCGTTCTCGCCGCAGGAGCTGCGGGTGCGCATCGGCGCCCACCTGAGCAAGCGGTGATCGTCGCCGTCGAGATGCTCGCGGCCGCGCAGGTGGCCGTGATCTCGATACTGGCGGTGGCACTGACGTGGAGGCGGATCGCGATCGGCCGCGCCGACCGCCGCCGCGAGCTGCTGCTGGACCGCTACCGCGACGCCGTCGTCGAGCTCGTCGGCATCGACGATGAAGCGCCGCTCGGGCTGCTGGGCCTGCGGACGTCCGAGCAGCGCGCCGCGGTGGCCGAGCTCCTCGCCGAGTACACGGGCACGGTGCGCGGGGAGGCGCGCGCCCGGGTGGCCGCGTTCGTCACCGAGCAGGGCTATGCCGACGCGGCGGCCGGCGACCTCCACGCTCATCGCGCCTGGCGCCGCGGCACGGCCGCGAAGACGCTCGGCGACTTCGGCATCGTGGGTGCGGCCGGCGACCTGGGGGATGCGGTGCGCGTCGACCGCAGCCCGCAGGTTCGCGTGGCGGCTGCGCGGTCGCTGGGGCGAATCGCCGATCGGGCCGGCGCCTCGGAGTTGATCGACGCATGCGCCGCCGGCACTGTCCCGCCGGGCATCGTCGCCCAGGCGCTGCTCGACATCGGGGAGGATGCCGTGCCCTGGCTGCTCGGCGCGCTGCAGTCGCCTGAGCGGCGCGTGCGGCATGTGGCGTGCACCGTGCTCGCCCAGGTCGGCGTGAGCGCCGACGCGGACATCGTCGACGCGCTGCAGACGGCCGCCGCGACGGATTGCGACGTCGCGGTGCGGGTTGCGGCGTGTGAGGCGCTGGGCCGTGTCGGCGGGCATGAGGCGGCCCTGGCGGTGGCCGGCGCGACCGCCGACGGAGAGCCGGCCGTGCGCCGTGCGGCATGCGACGCCGCCGCGCGCCTGGCCGCGCCGGAGACGGCTGCGGCGGTCAGGCGCGCGCTCGAGGACCGGTCGCCGGAGGTGCAGCGCTCCGCGGCGCGAGCGGCCATGGCGCTGGGCGTTGCGGAAGGGCGGTCGCCCTTCCTGCGCGAGGCCCAGGCAGACCTGGCGTGGGGCTGGCGGTGAGCGGCCCGCTCGAGCAGCTGGTCTACGGCTACAACCACGTCGTCCTGGCGTACTTCGCGCTGATGAACCTGATGTACCTCGCGCTGCTGTACCACGCCGCCCGGGCGATGCTCGACCGCGTGCAGCGAGGCAGGATGGAGGCGATCGACGACCTGCTCCGCTCGCCGCTTGCGCCGGGCGTGACGGTCGTGGTGCCGGCCTTCAACGAGCAGGAGTGCATCGTCGAGAGCGTCCGGTCGCTGCTCGCGCTGCGCTACCCGCGGTTCCAGGTGATCGTCGTCAGCGACGGCTCGACGGACGAGACGGTCGCACGGCTCGAGCGCGAGTTCGCACTCGAGAGGTTCCCCCGCGTGTACGTCCCCGGGATCTCGACTGCTCCGGTGCGCCGGGTGCTGCGGTCGCGGGACGAGCCGCGCCTGCTCGTCGCCGAGAAGGTGAACGGCGGCAAGGCGGACGCCCTCAACTGCGGCATCAACCTTGCGGACGAGGAGCTGGTCTGCGCCATCGACGCCGACGCGATCCTCGATGCGGATGCGCTGCTGCTCTCGTGCCGTCCGTTCGTCGAGCAGCCCGACGAGGTGATCGGGACGGGCGGGATCGTCCGTATCGCGAACGGCTGCCGGATCGAGCAGGGCCGGGTCGAGGAGGTGGCGCTGCCGCGCAGCGGGCTGGCTGCGATACAGGTGGTGGAGTACCTGCGGGCCTTCCTGACCGCGAGGGCGGGGTGGAGCAGGGTCAATGCGCTGCTGATCGTCAGCGGCGCGTTCGGCGTGTTTCGCCGGGACGTCGTGCGCGAGGTGGGCGGCTACCGCGTCGACACGGTCGGCGAGGACGGGGAGCTGGTCGTCCGGCTGCACCGAGCGATGCGCGACGCGGGGCGGAGGTACCGGATCACGTTCGTGCCGGACCCGGTGTGCTGGACGGAGGCGCCCGAGTCGCTCGCCGTGCTGCGGCGCCAGCGCAACCGCTGGCAGCGCGGGCTGGCCGAGATCCTCTGGTTTCACCGCGATATGGTCGGGCGCGGCCGCTACGGCGCGGTGGGCCTGCTGGCGCTGCCGGCGGCGATCGCCTTCGAGCTGCTCGGCCCGGTGGTCGAGCTGACCGGCATCGCGGCCGTCGCCGCCGGGTGGTACTTGCACCTGCTCAGCGTGCGGTTCATGGTGGCGTTCATGCTGGTATCGCTGGTGTTCGGGCTGTTTCTGTCCGTGACCGCGCTCGCGCTCGAGGAGGCGTCGCTGCAGCGGTACCCCAGGCTGCGGCAGCTCGCGGGACTCGTTGTCTACAGCGTGCTGGAACAGCTCGGCTACCGGCAGCTGACCGCGATGTGGCGGCTGCGGGCGCTGCTGCAGGCGCTGCGGTCGAAGCACCGGGGGCACTGGGGTGCGATGGACAGGCGCGGGCTCGTCCGCGGGCGCTGAGCCGCGCCGGGCCTGCGGGTCGGGGCGAGCCCGGGCTGGTGGGATAGCAGACGGCCGGTGAAAAAAAACTGCCTGGCACCTTTTTTTCACCCGGCGCATGGCGGAGCCGGAACCGGAGGCCCGGGCCAGGTGGATCCACGGCTCGGGTATCGTGGCGCTGCTCATGGGAGAGTCGCCGAAGATCACCGACCCGCTCACTGCGCTCGAGACGGCCCGGCGGCAGTTCGACGAGGCGGAGGATTTCACCATCGCGATCGAGGAGGAGTTCGCGATCCTCGATCCCGACACCCTCGAGATGACCGCCGGCTTCGAGCGCTTCGCCGACGCCGCGGCCGGGCACCCGACGCTCGACGGCATGGTCGCCGGCGAGCTGATCCGCAGCGAGGTCGAGGTCAAGACCGGCAAGTGCGAGACCTTCCCGGAGGCCGCCGAGACGATGGCCCGGCGGCGGGTCGCCCTGTTCGAGCTCGCGGACTCCCTCGGCTACCGGCTCTGCGCGGCGGGCACCCACCCATACTCCCGCTGGCAGGATCAGCAGGTGATCGACACCCCGCACTACCAGATCGTCGAGTCCACGCTGCGGTACGTCGCCTGGCGCAACAACACGTTCGGCCTGCACGTCCACGTCGCCGTCCGCGGCGCCGACCGGGCGATCGCGGTGAACAACGCCCTGCGCACGGTGCTCCCCGAGCTGCTCGCCTTCTCCAGCAGCTCGCCCTGGCTGGAGGGCCGCCACACGCACCTGCATTCCACGCGAACCGAGATCTTCACGAAGTTCTTCCCCCGGTGCGGCATCCCCGACAGCTTCCGCGGCTGGGACGACTACGCCGACTTCGTCCGCTTCCTGATCGCCACGCGCTCGATCCGCGAGCACACCGAGATCTGGTGGAGCGTGCGGCCCCACCAGGCGTATCCGACCGTCGAGACGCGCATCTGCGACGGGCAGCCGGACTACCGCCGCTCGATCGCCCTGTCCGGCATGATGGTCGCGCTGACCGCCGACTTCGCCCGCCGCTACGACGCGGGCGAGCCGCTCCCCGAGCACCCGCATCGCGACCTCGAGGAGAACTTCTGGCGGGCGATCCGCTGGGGCATGTCCGGCGAGCTGATCGACCTGGACGCGCGCCGCAGCATCCCCGCCGGGGAGCGGCTCGAGCAGCTCCTCGAGCAGGTCTCGGGAACCGCGCAGGAGCTCGGCATCGCGCCCTACCTCGACCCGCTCCGCGAGCCGACGCTGTCCCAGCGGATGGGCCGGCGGCTCGACGAGGGCGCGCGCCTCCACGACCTGTGGCCGGAGGTCGTCGACAGCACCCACCGCTCGGCCGGCGAATGGTTGGCCGCGAGGGAGCCGGCACGGTGAGCGACCAGGAGCGCCGCGCGGGTGGGGCGGACCAGGAGCTGCGGCTGCCGACGGCGCCCGAGCTGGTGCTCTCGACGGCACAGCTGGCCATCGAGCTTGCAGCGGCGGCGATCGCCCAGCGCCGGGAGCTGGACCAGGCGCAGCTTGCCATCGACACGGCGGACGCGCTGCTGCCGCTGGTCGGGCGTCTGGTGCCCGAAAGCCAGCTTCACCAGTACCGCCGCGCCGTTGCGGAGCTGCAGCTGGCCTACGCGGACGCGGTGAAGCCGCCCACCGAGCAGGCCTCCGAGCCGGCAGCCGCCGAGCCGGCAGCCCGCGAGCCGGCGGTGGAGACGCCGCCGCGGCCACCGATCTGGACCCCGGGAGGAGAGGTATGAGCGACACCAGTCAGCTGGCGGAGATCGGCGTGTTCGGCGGCTCGGGGTTCTACTCGTTCCTCGACGACGCCGAGGAGGTGGCGGTGGACACGCCGTACGGGCCGACGTCCGACCGCTTCGTGATCGGCGACATCGGCGGCAGGCGGGTCGCCTTCATGCCCCGCCACGGACGGCACCACAGCCTGCCGCCGCACTCGATCCCCTACCGCGCCAACCTCTGGGCGATGAAGGAGATCGGGGTGCGCCGTGTGATCGGGCCGTGCGCGTCGGGCAGCCTCTCGAGGGACCTGCCGCCCGGCACGTTCGTCGTGTGCGACCAGTTCGTCGACCGCACCAGCGGACGTCGCGACACGTTCTACGACGGCCCGGTCACCGCGCACGTCTCGTCCGCCGATCCGTACTGCGCCGACCTGCGGCGCATCCTGCTGGATACCGGGAGGGAGCAGGGGCTGGACATCCGCGACGGCGGCACCGTCGTGGTCATCCAGGGGCCGCGGTTCTCGACGCGGGCCGAGAGCCGGTGGTTCAGCGCGATGGGATGGGGAGTGATCAACATGACCGCCTACCCGGAGGGCTGGCTCGCCCGCGAGCTGGAGCTGTGTTACGCCAACGTCTCGCTGATCACGGACTACGACGTCGGGCTGGAGGACGATCCCGACGTCGAGCCGGTCAGCCATGAGGGAGTGGTCAAGGTCTTCACCGAGAACAACGAGAAGCTGCGCCGCCTGCTGTTCGATGCGATCCCCAGGATCGGCGCCCAGCCGCAGGACGCGTGCGCGACCGCGCTCGACGGCGCGCGCTTCTAGCGCCGCGCCCGAATCGCTCGTAACGTCACAACCTGAACCGCAACCCGCCTATTCAAGCCGGGGCCGCTGATACAATCGCGCGGTTGCCACTCGACCTTGTAAGGAGCTTGCCACGTGAGTTCACTGGCTGATCATGCCGTCCTGATCGCGCTCATCTGCGGTGCTGCGGCTGTCGTCTACGGGCTCGGACTGACGCGCTGGGTGCTGAACCAGCCCGAGGGGTCCGACCGCATGAAGGAGATCGCAGGCGCGATCCAGGAGGGTGCTGCGGCCTACCTGCGCCGGCAGTACGCGACCATCGCCGTCGTGGCGGTCGTCGTCACGATCGCGATCGCGGTCGCGGGTGCGTGGACCGAGGACCTCGGCCCGAAGGTGGCGATCGGCTTCGTGATCGGCGCGGTCCTGTCCGCGCTCACGGGCTTCATCGGCATGAACGTGGCCGTCCGGTCGAACCTGCGCACCGCCGAGGCCGCCCGCAGGGGCCTGGCACCGGCGCTCTCCGTGGCCTTCAAGGGCGGCACCGTCACCGGCATCCTCGTCGTCGGCCTGGGGCTGCTCGGCGTCGCCGGCTACTACGGCGTGCTGCGCGTCATGGACTACAGCGACCTCTCGGCGACCAAGGCGCTGGTCGGCCTGGCCTTCGGCGGCTCGCTGATCTCGGTGTTCGCGCGTCTCGGCGGCGGCATCTTCACGAAGGGCGCCGACGTGGGCGCGGACCTGGTCGGCAAGATCGAGGCCGGCATCCCCGAGGACGACCCGCGGAACCCCGCCGTGATCGCCGACAACGTGGGCGACAACGTCGGCGACGACGCCGGCATGGCCGCCGACCTGTTCGAGACCTATGCGGTCACCATCGTCGCCTCGATGTTCCTCGGCGCGCTGCTCGGCAACCATGAGGCGGTCGTGCTGCCGCTGCTGCTCGGCGCGGTCGCCATTCCCGGCTCGATCGTGGGCACGCTGTCGGTGCGGATGTGGGGCAACATCAGCGTCATCTCGGCGCTCTACATCGGCGTCTTCGTGTCCGCGGCCATCTCCGCGATCGTCTACATCCCGGTCGTCAAGAACGTCGCCGACAACTTCGGCTTCGCGTCGTGGACGGACCTGTACTGGTGCGCACTGATCGGCCTCGCCATCACCGCGCTGCTGGTCGGGATCACCGAGTACTACACGGGCACGCGGTTCGGCCCGGTGCAGCGCGTCTCCCAGCAGTCGACCACCGGGCACGCGACGAACATCATCGCCGGCCTGGCCGTCGGCATGCAGGCCACGGCGCTGCCCGTGATTGTGCTGGTCGTCGGCACCGTCGGCTCCTACAAGCTCGCCGGCATCTACGGGATCGCAACCGCGGTCACGGCCATGCTCTCGATGGCAGGCATGGTGGTCGCGCTGGACGCCTTCGGCCCGATCACCGACAACGCCGGCGGCATCGCCGAGATGGCGGATCTGCCGCACGAGGTGCGCGACAAGGTGACCGATCCGCTGGACGCGGTCGGCAACACCACCAAGGCGGTCACCAAGGGCTACGCGATCGGCTCCGCCGGTCTGGCGGCCCTGGTGCTGTTCCAGAGCTACAACGACGAGCTGGCCAAGCAGGTGGGTCACAACGTCACCTTCCGGATCAACGACCCGTGGGTGCTCGCGGGCCTGCTGATCGGCGGCCTGATGCCGTTCCTGTTCGCCTCGCTCGCGATGGACGCGGTCGGCCGGGCCGGCGGCGCAGTTGTCGAGGAGGTGCGCCGGCAGTTCCGTGAGATGCCGGGGATCATGGAGGGAACCACGCGGCCGGACTACGCCCGCTGCGTCGACCTGGTCACACGCTCGGCCATCCGCGAGATGCAGCTGCCCGCACTGATCCCGGTTGCCATCCCGATCATCGTCGGGCTGATCAGCTACCAGGCGCTCGGCGGCCTGCTGGTCGGCACCATCGTGACGGGGCTGTTCCTGGCCATCTCGATGACCTCGGGCGGTGGGGCGTGGGACAACGCGAAGAAGCTGATCGAGGACGGCGCGCACGGCGGCAAGGGCTCGCCTGCACACGCCGCCTCGGTGACCGGCGACACGGTCGGCGACCCCTACAAGGACACGGCAGGGCCCGCCATCAACCCGATGATCAAGATCACCAACATCGTGGCGATCCTGATCATCCCCCTGCTGACACGGTAACCGTCGCCGTCCGGCTTCACGCTGACCGCGGTTTCCGGGGCGGCGGGGCGCCGGTGTCCCGGCGCCCTCCACCCGCTATAACAACGCGATGCCCGTAAAGCGCCGCCAAGCCGGGGGTCTCCACCGCGTTCTCGGCACGGCGGCGCTGTTCTCGACCGCGTACGGCAACGTCGGCTCGTCGATCTACTACGCGCTCGGCCTCGTCACCGCCTATGCGCTCGGTCTGACGCCGGTCGCGTTCGTGATCTCAGGGATCATCTTCTTCTTCACGGCGGTGACATACGCCGAGGCGACGGCGAGATTCCCCGAGGCCGGTGGGTCGTCGTCGTTCACCCGTCACGCGTTCAACGAATCGGTCTCCTTCTTCGCCGGCTGGGCGCAGATGCTCAACTACACCGTGACGATCGCCATCTCGGCGATCTTCGTGCCGCATTACCTGTCGAAGTTCTGGCCGGGCGGCCACCTCGGCACGCACCCCAACGACATCGCCGGCGGCGCGGTCGTCGTCGCGTTCCTGGCGCTGCTCAACATCGTCGGCGTCAAGGAGGCCGCGGGGCTGAACATCTTCCTGGCGCTCGCGGACCTTGGCACCCAGGCGCTGCTGGTCGTGATCGGCGTGTTCACCGTGCTCTCGCCGCACGTCCTCGAGACCAACGTCCATCTCGGCGTCGCGCCGAGCTGGCACGATTTCATCATCTCGATCCCGGTGGCGATGGTTGCCTACACCGGCATCGAGACGATCTCGAACATGGCCGAGGAGGCGATCGATCCGCCACGGCATGTTCCGCGGTCGATCATGTACGTCGTCCTTGCCGTCTTCGCGATCTACGCGTTTCTCCCGTCGGTCGCGATGTCGGCGATGCCGGTGCATCCCGCGACCGCGCAGGACGTCCGCGACGTCCAGACATACCAGTCGCCGCAGGCGGGGCTGAAGCAGGGGGATCCCACGTCCGGCCTGGCAAACCGATACGCCGGCGATCCGGTGGCCGGGGTGGTCGAGCACCTGGGGCTGCCCGGCACGGTGACCGAGGGCCTCGGCTATTACGTCGCGATCCTGGCCGCGACCATCCTGATCATCGCGACGAACGCCGGCATCATCGGGGTCTCCAGGCTGACGTACTCGATGGGTCAGCACAGACAGCTGCCCGAGGTCATCCGTCGCGTTCATCCGAAGTACAACACGCCGTACGTTGCCATTCTCGTATACAGTGTCATCGCGGTGCTGATGATGGTGCCGAACGGCGTGATCGGCTTCCTCGGCAACCTGTACGCGTTCGGAGCGATGCTGTCGTTCACCCTCGCGCACGCATCCGTGATCTGGATGCGGCGGACGATGCCGTCCCATGACCTGCCGTGGCGCGGGCCGACCTCCATCTGCATCGGCGACCGCGACATCCCGACGTTCGCGATCCTGGGCGGCATCGGGACGCTCGTCTCGTTCCTCGTCACGGTGGTGCTCCACTTCAGCGACTACGTCGCGCCCGTGGGCGTGGTCTGGCTCGCAATCGGGATGGTCGTGTACTACGTCTACCGTCGTTCGCAGGGCCTTCCGCTGAGCGTCACGGTGCTCGCACCACACGCGCTGGTGGGGCCGTCCGTCGAGGTCGAGTACCGCTCGATCCTGATGCCGATCGGCAGGGACCGCGTCGACGACGTCATGACCGCGACCGCCGTCCGGCTCGCCGCCGAGGCTGACACCACGCTGGTGCTGCTCTATCCGATCGAGGTGCCGTTGAACGTGTCGATGGCCGCCCCGCTCGTCGAGGAGACCGCGGAGGGCGAGCGGCAACTCCGCGAGGCGGCCGCGATCGCGCGCGAGTACGGCGTTCCCGTGGTCACGCGCATCGTCCGCACGCGAAACATCGGCCAGGCGATCGTCGAGGAGGCGGAGCGCCGCCGCTCCGAGATCATCGTGCTGGGCGCTCGCGACCGGATGAAGCCCGGTCAGCAGGTGTTCGGCCCACGCGTCGACTACGTCCTGCGAAATGCGCACTGCCGCGTGATGGTCGGCGCCGAACCGGCGCCGGTCTGATGCTGCACGTCAACCGCGCCCTCGCATACGTGTTCCTGGCGCTGGGAGCGGCGCTGCTCGTCGAGACCGCCGTCATCCGCGGCGGCAGCGTTGGCTACCTGGCCGGCGCGGTGTTCCTGCTGCTCGGGTACATCCGCCTCCGCGCTGCGCGGTAGGCTCCGCTCGCTGTGGCACGGAAGATCCCGGTCCTGGACAGGTTCCTCGGTGCGCCGACGCTGTATGCGATGGCCTACGGCGAGATCGGCAGCTCGCTCTACTACGCGCTCGGCATCACGGCCGTCTACGCCCTCTCGCTGACCCCGGTGGTGTTCCTGGTGGCCGGAGCGATCTTTGCGCTCGCCGCCGCGGCGTATGCGGAGGGCGGCGCGACGATCCCCGGGCCGGGAGGCGCAGCGACGTTCGCGCGGCGCGCCTTCAACGACCTGGTGGGCTTCATCGCCGGATGGGCGACGGTGCTCGACTACGTCATCTCGATCTCGCTCGCCGCGCTGTTCCTCCCGCACTACGTGCTCGGCGCCGTGGGGGAGGACACGCTCAGCGATAACCAGTCGACGGCCGCCGCCGTGGCCATCGTCCTGGCCGTGACGGTGGCGCGGCTGGTGCGGCGCACCGACGTCTACATGGCGGGGGTCCTGCTGACGCTGCTCGACCTGCTCGTCCAGGTCATGCTCGGGGCGCTCGGCCTGCTGCTGCTCTTCGACTGGACGGCGCTGACCCGTAACGTCGACCTGGGCGTCGCGCCGACGTGGAACTCGCTCGCGTTCGCGCTGCCGATCGCGATGATCGGGTTCACCGGCCTCGAGAAGGTGACCAGCCTGGCCGGGCTGGCGAAGCATCCCGAGAAGACGGTGCCAGACAGCGTCCGCACGTCGGTGTTCACGGTCATCCTCGTCTACGCCGCCGTGGCGACGGCCGCGACGTCGGCGTTCCCGGTGCACCGCGATCCGAGCGCGCCCGCCGGGTACTCGAGCGAGCTGACGACGCGTTGGCTGGACGCCCCGCTGCTGGGGCTGGCGCGAGCGATCGGCGACCAGTGGGGCAGCGCGGCGGCCGACGCGATGCGCTTCGTCGTCGGCGTCACCGCGACGCTGATCCTCCTGCTGGCGATCACGACCAGCTTCTCCGGTGCCGCACGGCTCTCGGTCTCGATGGGCGAGCGTCTCCAGCTGCCGGCCGTGTTCGCAGCGCGCAGCCGCCGTTCGCTGCAGCCCACGGCCGCCCTGCTCGGCATCGGCCTGCTCGCGGCGGGCGGTCTCGTGATCGCGTCGCTGTTCCAGGGCGAGGAGGTGCTCTCGCTCGCCTCCATCTACAGCTTCGGCATTCTGATCGCGTTCGGGCTCGCCAACGCCTCGATCGTCTGGTTGCGGATCTCGGAGCCCGACATGCCCCGGCCGTTCATGATGCATGGCAACGTCTGGGTCCGCGGCAGGCTGATCCCGGTGACCGCCGTCGCGGGCGCGGTGGCGGCGTTCGGCGCATGGGTGATCGCGCTCGGCACGCACCCGGGCGCCCGCGACGTCGGTGTGCTCTGGATGCTCGCCGGGCTTGCGATCTACGCGGTGATTCGGGTGCGGGCGGGCTTCCCGCTGATGGACCGCTACGAGCCGGGCGCGCCTCCGCCGGAGGACGTGATCGACCTGCCCCGCGGCCCGATCGTCGTGCCGCTCGAGGAGCCGGGGGACATGGCGGACGAGGTGATGGCGACGGCGTGCCGGCTGGCGGCGGAGAACGGCGCACCGGTGGTCGGCGTCACCGCGATCTCGATCCCGATGCGCGACCCGCTCGACGCCCCACGACCCGAGCGCGAGCACGCGGCCGCCGCGGTGCAGGACATGGCGCGGTCGCTGGCCGCGGACTACGGGATCGAGTACCGCAGCGTGGTGCAGCGGACGCGCAGCCCCGGGCGCGCGATCGTGGATGCGGTGGCCGAGCATGGTGCCGCCCTGATCGTGATCGGCTCACCGGAGAAGCAGCGCCTCGCGTCGAATCGCCAGGAGGCCTTCTTCGGCCGCACCGTCGACTTCGTGCTCCGCAAGGCGCCGTGCCGGGTGATCGTGACGCACTTCCCGTCGGAGCAGAGCGTCGAGGCGGCCCACGCCGTGCCTCACTGATGCCGGCTCCAGCTGACCTGTAGGCTCACCGGCCATGGAACCGCCCATCCCGCGGGTCGCGCTCGTCACTGGTGCGAGCCGCGGCGTCGGCGCCGCGATCGCAGCGGCATTCCTTGCCGAGGGCTACGCGGTGGTGGGCTGTGGGCGAAGCAGTCGGCCGGATGAGGCGGTCGCCGGGCTCGACTACCGCGTGTGCGACGTCGGCGATCCCTCCGCGATCTCCGGCCTGGTGGCCGGCGTCGTGTCGTCCCACGAGCGGCTGGACGTGCTCGTGAACAACGCGGCGGTCGAGGTCGACGCGACGGTGGAGGAGACGACCGTGGAGCAGTGGGACGAGACGCTGGCCGTGAACGTCCGGGCCCCCGGGCTGTTGTCCGCCGCGGCGATTCCGCACATGCGCGAGCGGGGCGGCGGCGTGATCGTCAACATCGCCTCGATCGACGGCCTCTGGGCGGAGCCGGCGCTACCCGCGTACTGCGCGTCGAAGGGGGCGCTGATCGGGCTCACCCGCGCGCTGGCGATCGACCACGGCCGCGACGGGATCCGGTGCGTTGCGATCTGCCCGAGCTACGTGCGAACGGCGATGCTCGAGCAGTTCTTCGATTCCCAGCGGGATCCGGCGGCTGCGCGGGCGGACGGCGTCGCGATGCACCCGATCGGCCGGCTCGCAGAGCCGTCGGACATCGCCGATCTGGCGGTGTTCCTCGCGAGCGACCGCGCATCGTTCCTCACCGGGCACGCATACATGGCCGACGGCGGGATGATCGCCGGGCACCTCTGAGGCCGGGGCGTGCGGCGCCGCCGTCACAGAGTTCATGACGCAGACGCCCAATTCTTGGAGACCAAGCCAGATCGTGTGGGCGTGACGCTCGTGGTGCACCGTTGCGACGGGGTCCCGCCTGGTTGGGCGGAATCGGACGCTCACCCCACCCGCCGGTGACCAAGTCGATCTCGTGGGTGGGTGCCGAGACGTTGCGTACTCGGCACAGGCCGTCATGGGAGCGTCACGCCCGCCGTTGCCGCTCGGCGCCGCGCGTCACAGAGCTCATGACGCAGACGCCCAATTCTTGGAGACCAAGCCGGATCGCGTGGGCGTGACGCTTGTGGTGCACGATTGCGACGGGGTCCCGCCTGGTTGGGCGGAATCGGCCGCTCACCCCACCCGCCGGTGACCAAGTCGATCTCGTGGGTGGGTGCCGAGACGTTGCGTACTCGGCACAGGCCGTCATGGGAGCGTCACGGCGGCCGTCACCGGGGCCGGCTACCGAGGCGCCCGCTCCAGCACCGGCAGCAGGACCGGAGCCGCGCGGCTGAAGTCCTTGCCGGCGACGCCGTCCGCCGCGGCGCGGACGTCGCCCTCGGGTGCGCGGTGCGTGAGGATGACGATGTGCACGCCTGCCTCACCCGGGTGCTGCACCACCTGGGCGACCGAGACGCCGTGGTCGGCGAGCTGCTGCGCCACCTGCGCCAGCACGCCGGGCGTGTCGTCGACGGTGAACCGCAGATAGCAGGGGCTCTCCAGCCGGTCGGGCGGGAAGCGCCCGATGTCCCGGTAGTGCACGTCGTGCTGGAGGAACCCGGTGCCCTGTGTCCCGATCACCGCGACCACATCCCCGATCACGGCGCTTGCCGTCTCATCGCCGCCGGCGCCCGGCCCCTCGAGGATCACCTCGCGGATCGAGCGGCCCTGCAGCATGACGGCGTTGAACGCCCCGTCCACCGCCGCGAGCGGGTGGTCGGCTCTCAGCAGGCACGGGTGCACGCGCGCCGCCACGCCGCCGTCTCCCTGCCAGGCCGACGCGATCAGCTTCACCGCGTAGCCGAACTCGGCGGCATGCTCGACGTCTGCCAGATGCAGCTCGTTGATCCCGACGTGCCCGACCTCCTCGAGCCGCACCCGGGTGTGGAAGGCGATCGACGCGAGGATCGCGATCTTTGCAGCGGCGTCTGCGCCGGTGACGTCCTCGGTCGGATCGGCCTCCGCGTAGCCCAGCGCCTGGGCCTCCGCCAGCGCCTCCTCGTACGTCGAGCCGCTCTGGATCATGCGCGTGAGGATGAAGTTGGTCGTGCCGTTGACGATGCCGTCGATCCGGTGCACCGTCGTGACGATCATCGACTCGCGGAGCACCTTGACCACCGGGATCGCCGCGCAGACGCTGGCCTCGAACCGCAGCTGCACGCCGTTTCGCTCCGCCGTCCCGAACAGCTCGTCGCCGTATCGCGAGAGCAGCTGCTTGTTCGCGGAGACGACCGACTTGCCGGCGGCCAGCAGCTGGAGCACGTATTCGCGGGTCGGGTCGACGCCGCCCATCACCTCCGCCACCACGGAGATGTCCGGGTCGTCCCGGAGCCGGGCGAAGTCGGTCGTCAGCAGCCCTTCGGGGGCGTCCGGGTGCCGGCCGGGGTCGCGCACGAGCGCCGCCGCCACCTCCACCGGGTGCCCGGTGACCCGCTCGATCGCCTCGGCGCCGTCGGTCAGCAGCCGGTGCACGGACGAGCCGACCGTCCCGTACCCGAGCAGGCCGATGCGGATGGGGGATGGGGCGGACACGACGCGCAAGGCTACCGAAAGACGGCCGCCGGAAGTCTTCGCACCCGCCCGGGGCAGCCTGTACGCTAATCCCATGAAGCTCTTGATCGTGGGATGTGGCCGCGTGGGCTCGTCGATCGCCCGCGAGATGGCGGACGACGGGCATGACGTCGCGGTGATCGACGAGGATCCCGAGGCGCTCCAGCGCCTGCCCGAGTCGTGGCCGGGCCGCTTCCTCCACGGCCACGGGCTCGACACGGAGGTGCTGGTCGAGGGCGGCATCGCCACGGCGGACGCCGTGGTCGTCTGCACGGACGGCGACAACACCAACATCGTCATCGCCCAGATCGCGCGCACCCGCTTTCATTGCCCGTGCGTGGTCACGCGCGTCTTCGACCCGGGTCGGGCGGCGTTCTACGACAAGCTCGGGCTGCAGACCGTCTGCCCGACGTCGCGGTCGATCGAGACGATGACCCAGGCGATCTGCGACACACCGGGTCGCAGCGTCGCGTGAGAGGAGCGGGCTCGTGTACATCCTGATCGTCGGCGGCGGCAAGGTGGGCAGCAACCTGACGTCGACCCTGATGAAGATGGGGCACGAGGTGACCCTGATCGAGGGCGACCGCGACCGGTACGCGCTGCTCGAGGAGAAGTTCGAGCACGTGGTGCGGCCGGGCGACGCGACCGAGCTGTTCGTGCTGGAGCGAGCCGGGGTCGAGCGCGCCGACCTGGTGGTGGCTGTGACCGGTGACGACGAGGACAACATCATCGTCTGCCAGGTGGCCAAGGAGAAGTACGGCGTCCCCAAGGTGATCGCCCGCGTCAACGACCCGCGCAACCAGCCGCACTTCGACATGGTGGGGATCACGCTGACGGTATCGGCCACGGCGACGATCCTCGCGCTGATCGAGCACGAGCTGCCCCAGCACGAGCTGGTGACGCTGATCGACCTCAAGCGCGAGAACCTCGAGATCGTCGAGTTCGCCATCGGCGACGGCTCGCCGGCTGCGGGCAAGTACGTGCGTGAGCTGAACCTCCCGAGCCGGTCGCGGCTGATCTCCGTGACCCGTGACGGGCGGGCCGAGATCGCCATCGGCGACACCCAGCTCGAGCCCGGCGATCTCGTCATGGCGATCCTCGAGCCGGGCGTCGAGGAAGAGCTGAAGCACCAGCTGATGCCCAGCATGCCGGCGTAGGTGCCGGCGATGACCGGGCTGATCGATCGCTACCGCGACCGGCTCCCGGTCACCGACGCGACGCCGGTGATCTCGCTCGGTGAGGGATCGACGCCGCTCGTGCACGCGCCGCGGCTGTCGGCGCTGACCGGGCTCGACGTCCACCTCAAGTACGAGGGCCTGAACCCGACCGGGTCGTTCAAGGACCGCGGCATGACCATGGCCGTCTCCAAGGCCGTCGAGGACGGCGCGACCGCCGCCGTGTGCGCGTCGACCGGGAACACGTCGGCGTCGGCCGCCGCGTACTGCGGTCGCGCGGGGCTGCGGCTGGCGGTCGTGCTGCCCGAGGGCGCGATCGCGCGCGGGAAGCTCGCGCAGGCGCAGATCTGCGGCGCACGCGTGATCGCGATCCAGGGAAGCTTCGACGACGCGCTCCGGCTCGTCCGGGAGCTGGTCGACCGCCATCCGGTGGCGCTCCTGAACTCGATCAACCCGTTCCGGCTCGAGGGCCAGAAGACCGCTGCGTTCGAGGTGGTCGAGCAGCTGGGAGGCGCGCCGGACTGGCTGGCGCTGCCCGTTGGCAACGGCGGCAACATCACTGCGTACTGGAGGGGATTCGGCGAGCTCGGCGTCGCGCCGCGCATGCTCGCCGGTCAGGCGGCGGGAGCCGCGCCGCTGGTCACCCGAGCACCGGTGCCGCACCCGTCCACCGTTGCCACCGCGATCCGCATCGGCAACCCGGCGCGGCTGGACGAGGCGCTGGCCGCGGTGGACGAGTCCAACGGCGGCATCCGGGCGATTCCGGATGACGGCATCCTGGCCGCCTACCGGATGCTGGCCCAGGAGGAGGGGGTCTTCTGTGAGCCGGCCTCCGCCGCCTCGGTCGCGGCCCTGCTCGAGGCGGCGCGTGACGGGCTGGTCGAGGAGGGCTCGCGGGTCGTGTGCGTGCTGACCGGCCACGGCCTCAAGGATCCCGACACGGCCGGTCAGGAAGGCGCCGAGATCCTGCGCTGCCCGCCCGCGGTCGAACGGCTCGAGGAGCTCGCCTTCGCGCCGGAGCCCGCGCTTGTCTGACAGCCTGCGCGTCACCGCGCCGGCGTCGTCGGCGAATCTGGGGCCGGGGTTCGACGCCATGGCGCTCGCGCTCGAGCTGCGAAACGAGGTGGTGATCGACGCCGCCGAAGGGGCGAGCCCCCAGATCGACGTGACCGGCGAGGGTGCCGATGAGCTGCGCGGCGGGCGCGACAATCTGTTCCTGCGAGCGTTCGCCGCGGGCGGCGGCGATCCGGCCGGGCTGCGTTTTCGGATGCTCAACCGCGTCCCGTTTGCGCGCGGCCTGGGGTCGAGCGCGGCAACGATCGTCGCCGGCCTCGCCGCAGCCGACGCCTGGAGTGAGCACCCGAGCCGCGACCTGCTCGGCATCGCCGCGGAGCTCGAGGGGCACCCCGACAACGTCGCCGCCGCTCTGAACGGCGGTCTCACCCTGGCCTGGGCCGGCCCGCAGGGGCTCTCGGCGATCGGGTTCGGCGCGCCCGAAGCCGGCTTCGTCGCCGTCGTCCCCGAGCAGCGGCTGTCAACGGCGCAGGCGCGCGCCGCGCTGCCGGCCGAGGTGCCGCACGCGGACGCGGTGCACACCGCCACCAGGGCGGCGCTGCTCGTCGCGGCACTCGGTTCCGGCGACGCCGAGCTGCTGCGCGACGCGCTCGACGACCGGCTGCACGAGCCCTACCGTGCGCCGCTGGCGCCTCTGCTGGGGACGGTCCGCGAGCGGTGTGCGGCCGATCGCGGCGTCTACGGCGTGACGCTCTCGGGGGCGGGACCGAGCGTCCTGGTCTGGTGCG
The DNA here is from genome assembly GCA_036403155.1 of Gaiellales bacterium. GTDB lineage: Bacteria > Actinomycetota > Thermoleophilia > Gaiellales > JAICJC01 > JAICYJ01. The sequence continues at coordinate 145,644 of DASWRM010000042.1, forward strand.
AGCCGGGCGAGGAGACGCGTGTCGCGGCCGCGCTCGACGTCCCCGGCTCGTCGGCGATGCCGCTCGACGTGGCGGGGCACGGCGTCAGCGTGGACTGATCACGCGGCCGCCCGGAGCAGCTCGGCCGGCGACTCCATCAGGTATGTGGGATGCGCGGCCAGGATCTCGGCACGGTCGCCGCCTGTCCAGAGCGCGCCGGCCGTCTCGGCACCCGCGCGGGCCGCCGCTGCGATGACGGCGGGGGAGGCGGAGACGATCAGCGCGTCGCCGTGAGCGAGGCCCATCTCCTCGATCAGGCGGACGGGCCCGGCATGCTCGGGCTCGACGCGCTCCAGCTCGAGCCGTCGCGCGAGCCCCAGGAAGTGGGTGACTATGGCACCGACCTGCGCCGGGCCCGGCGACCAGGCGGCCATGCGCACCCCTGCTGTGGCCAGCCGGCGCACCACCGAGTTCAGCTCCGGGTCGGGCCGCACATAGACGGGGATGTGCTCCTCGTAGAACCGGGCGAGCTCGATCTCCCAGGTGGAAACCTCCGCGCCGGCCCACGCCTCGAGCTGGGCGAGCCCCTCGCAGCGGTCGGCCGAGATCGTTGCCGGGTCGAGCGGGGACACGCGGCCGAGACGGCGGGCGAGATGGTCGACCGCGTCGTGCCAGAGCCGCGCTCCCGGCGCGAGCGCGTCCTCGGCCAGGATCACCGCCTTCACGGGCCGCAGCCTAGCCCCGGCCCCGCGGGTGTCACGGCAGTCGTGACGGATTCGCGGCGATCTTGCACGAAACGCCGTCTGGATCCGTGACGGGGATCCACCGCAGGATGGGCCTGAACGCTCCCATCCAGAAAGGAACCCCGCCCCGTGAAACGTCTGCTCCTCCTGCTCTGTGGCGCGCTCGGCCTCGCCGTGCCGCTCCTCTCCGCGCCGGCTGCGCTGGCCGGCACGTACCCGATGTCGACCGACACCAGCACCAACGTCGACGGCTGGAAGTCCAGCACGCCCACCGCGTACTGGGCATGCTCGTTCGCCAGCCGCCCAGGCCCGTGCGCTGACGCCGACGTCCATATGCCCACTCCGCTCCGGCTGTTCGCCAAGGGCGGCGTGCAGGCCGATGACGAGGCGTACTGGTACTGGATGACCCCGCCGACGGTGACCATCGCGTCCGGCACCGTGACCGTCACGTACGCGACCACCAACGACTTCCGTGCCTTCATGAAGGCACGCCTCCGGAACTTCGCCTTCGCGTCGCAGCCGCGTCTGCACGTCGCCAACGACTCCGGCACCGCCAGCTGGAACATCCCGGCGAACAGCGAGGCGGTCGGCCTGTTCCTGAGCAGCGTGGCGAACCACAGCCCGACGAACAAGTGGGCGAACTCGCTGAGCGTCGATGCGATGAACGTGACGCTCCGCGACGACACCGCCCCGACCGCCGCTGTGTCCGGCGATCTCGCATCCGGACGCTGGTTCAACCAGACGCAGCCCGTGTGCGTCACGGTCTCGGCGTCCGACGCCGGTTCCGGCGTCGTCTCCTCCGAGCTGCGCGACGCGGTTGCGTCGGTCTACGACTCGCACCTGCTTCCGACCCAGCCGGTCATGCAGCCGGGTGTCGGCAGCTACAGCCATGACCTCTGCCTGACCCCGTCGCGCTTCGCGGACGGCCGCCACGACCTGCTCGTCCGCGTCAAGGACGCGGCGGGCGAGAGCGTCGACGTTCCGTTCACGATCGCGACCGACAGCCATGCCCCCGTGGCGCAGGCGATGAGCCCGTCGGAGACGACCGACCGCCGTTCCGACGTGTCGTTCTCGGTCGACCCGGGCCCCAGCGGCCTGGCGGAATTCGAGGCGTCGGTGGATGGGCAGCCGATGACGATCTCGGGCGCAACCGCCGCGTACCACCCGGTGGCCGACCTTGCGTACGGGTGGCACACGGTGACCTGGAGCGCGACCGACATGGCGGGCAACCACCGCGACGGCTTCTGGTCGTTCCAGGTCGCCGATGCCGTCGCTCCGGTGCTGAGCGACAGGGCGCCTGCTCCCGGGTCGGCCTCCGAGCTGCGCCGGCCGGCGATCGGTTTCTCGCTCACCGACGACGGAAGCGGGGTCGCGGCTGCCACTCTCCACGTGCTGCTCGACGGCAGCGACGTGGCCGCGTTCGGCACGCTGACCGACGGCCGCTTCGCCTACCAGCCGTCCGCGGATCTCGCCTACGGCCACCACACGCTGAGCGTGGCCGTGTCCGACCGCTTCGGCAACGCGATGCCGCCGCAGCAGTGGGGCTTCGACATCGCCGACGCGACGGTTCCCGTACTCGGCGACGTGCGGCCGGACGACGGCTCGGCCGGCAGCGACCGCACTCCCACGGTCTCGTTCGCCGTGACCGATGCCGGCGTCGGCGTCGATGCGTCCGGCATCTCGCTCACGCTGGACGGGGTCGACGTGACGGGGCGCGCCTCGTTCGCGGGCGGGCGCCTGACGTTCGTGCCGGGTGCGCCGCTGTCCTACGGCCGCCATACGGCGGTCGCCCGCGCCGCCGACCGCGCCGGAAACCGCGCGCAGCCGCTGACCTGGTCGTTCGACGTGCGGGACGAGGTCGCGCCCACGGTGGCCAACAGGTCACCGCGTCCCGGTGCCATGGTCGTCGGGCATGCGGCCGTCACGTTCGACGTCGCGGATGCGGGGACGGGCGTGGACGAGTCGACGCTCGAGGTCACGGTCGACGGCTCGGATGTCATGCCGTGGTCGACGTTCGCCAACGGCCACTTCGTCTACGACCCGGGGACGATCGGCGCAGGCGTGCACACGGTCGCCGTCACCGTGGCGGACGCCTCCGGCAACATCGCCGGGCCGGTGATGTGGCAGTTCGCGGTGGCCGATCCGGCGCGGCTCGACATTGCCGTGGTCGGCGGCGCCGGCCGGATCGTCGCCGGCCAGTCGACGACGCTGCGGTACCAGGCGACCGCGAACGGGGCGCCGCTGGCCGGCGCCACCCTGCGGCTGACCAGCAGGACGGCCGGCGGCGCCGCGTTCGCCGGACAGCGCCTGCTGGTGACGGGGTCAGGCGGGGAGGCGACGGTCGACGTGCATCCGCTCGCCAGCACGGACTACAAGGTCGAGCTGGTCGACAGCGGCACGGTCAGCGTGGCCCACACCGTCGTCGTCGCAAGCCGGGTCGGTCTTGCGTCCGCGAAGTCGACGCAGCGCCGGGGCACGACGATTCACCTGTCCGGGCGTGTGCTTCCCGCACACGGCGGCACCCGGGTACTGGTGCAGCTGTTCACGCACCGGGGATGGATGACCGTCGCCAGGCCGCTCGAGGACGCACGCGGGCGATACGGAGCCACCCTGCTGCCGCGCGTCGCCGGCCGCTACGTGTTCAGGGTCGTGGCCCCGGCGACGACCGAGAACGCTGCCGGGACGAGTCGCGGCGTGACGGTGCGCATCGTCTGAACGGCGGGCCGGAGACGGCGTCCGCGACGGGCGCCGCCTCCGGCCCACCATCTACACTTCGGTGGTGGACCGTGCCCCAGCCGAATCGAGCGCCGGCTGATGGCCGTGGCCCTGTCGCTCGATACGCTCAACCCCCAGCAGCGCGAGGCCGTCCTGTGCACTGAGGGGCCGCTGCTCGTCGTGGCGGGCGCCGGATCGGGCAAGACGCGCGTGCTCACGCACCGCATCGCGCACCTGATCGGCGAAGGCCTCGCGTCGCCGTCCGAGATCCTGGCCATCACCTTCACCAACCGCGCTGCGGCAGAGATGAAGGAGCGCGTCGAGCAGCTGGTGGGAGGGCGGGTCGCGGCCCGGATGTGGGTGATGACCTTTCACAGCGCGTGCGGGCGCATGCTCCGCCGCGACGCCGAGCTGATCGGGTACCGCTCGACGTTCACCATCTACGACCAGGCCGACCAGGTGCGGCTCGTCAAGAGCTGCATCGAGGATCTCGGCAAGGATCCCAAGCGCTTCGTCCCGCGGGCGGTGCACGGCGCCATCTCGCGGGCCAAAGACCTCCTGCTCACCCCCGACCTGTACGCCGAGCGGGTGGGCGGCTTCTTCGAGGAGGCCGTCGCGTCGGTGTACGACCTCTACGAGCGGCGCCTGTCGGCAGCGAACGCGATGGATTTCGACGACCTGATCATGAAGACCGTGCTGCTGCTGGAGCGCGTGCCCGAGGCGCGGCGGCACTGGCAGCAGGCGTTCCGCTACGTGATGGTGGACGAGTACCAGGACACGAACCACGCGCAGTTCCGCCTGGTGTCGATCCTGGCCGAGAGGCACCGCAACCTCGCCGTCGTCGGCGACCAGGATCAGTCGATCTATGCCTTCCGCGGCGCCGACATCCGCAACATCGCCGAGTTCGAGCAGGACTTCCCAAACGCCGTCGTGATCGCGCTCGAGCAGAACTACCGCTCCACGCAGACCATCCTCGACGCCGCCAACAGCGTGATCGAGCACAACCGCGAGCGCAAGCCGAAGCGGCTGTGGTCCGACCTGGGCGCCGGCGAGCCGGTGCGTGTGGTCGAGGCCGAGGACGAGCACGCCGAGGCCCGCTACGTGGCGGGTCGCATCCAGGCGGCGCTCGACGACGGGGCCAGCCCGGGGGAGATCGCGGTCTTCTACCGGATGAACGCGCAGTCGCGGGTGCTCGAAGACCTGCTCACCCGGCAGGGAGTGGACTACCGCGTGGTGGGAGGCCCGAAGTTCTACGAGCGCGCGGAGATCAAGGATCTGGTCGCCTACCTCCAGGTGCTCGACAACCCGGCCGACGAGGTCTCGCTGCGGCGGATCGTGAACCAGCCGCGGCGGGGCATCGGCAGCACGTCGCTCGACCGGCTGAATGCCTACGCCCGCTCGCTCGAGGTGACGCTGTGGGATGCCATCGCCGACGTCGAGGCATCGCCGCTCGGCAGCGCGGCCGCCGGCAATGTGCGCCGCTTCCACGAGCTGGTCGACGATCTTCGCGAGGGCGCCCACGAGGCGCCCGTCGGCGACCTGATGGAGCGCGTCCTGACGCAGACCGGCTACGCCGACATGCTGGAGGGGGAGCGGACGATCGAGTCGCAGGGGCGCCTCGAGAACCTCCGCGAGCTCGTCGGCGTGGCGCGCGAGTTCGACCAGCGCGGCGAGGACGTGGAGGAATCGTCGCGGCTGTCGGCATTCCTCCAGGAGATCTCCCTGTACACCGACCAGGACGCGATCGACGACGACCGCGGCCGCGTGACGCTGATGACGCTTCACAACGCCAAGGGCCTCGAGTTCCCGATCGTGTTCGTGATCGGCCTGGAAGAGGGGCTGTTCCCGCACCAGCGGTCGCTCGACGAGGGCAACGAGGGCGAGGAGCGGCGCCTCTGCTACGTCGGCATGACCCGGGCGCAGCGCGGCCTGACGCTGACCTACGCGCGCGCCAGGACGATCTTCGGTGCCCGCGGCTTCAACCGTGCGTCGCGATTCCTCGACGAGCTGCCGTCCGACGGCGTCGAGTGGGAGCGCCAGGCGCCGGCATGGGCGGCGCCGGCGGGCGGCGAGACCGTCACCGGCGCGCCGCGGCGCAGCTTCCAGGCGCCGGAGATGCCACGACTCGACCTATCCGTCGGAGATGAGGTGGCGCATCAGACGCTCGGCGACGGCACCGTGATCGGGCTGTCGGGCGATGGCACCGTGACAGTGCGCTTCCGTGAGGATGGCTCGGAGCGGCGGCTGGTGCTCGGGTACGCCCCGCTGACCAAGATCTGACGGTCAGGAGATCCGGACTGCGCCGTCGTAGTGCCGCCTGAACCAGGTGTGGCCGAGCTGCGACGCGTGCACCCGCGCGCCGCGATGCGGCGCATGCAGGAACCAGCCATGGCTGGTGTAGATGCCGACGTGGTTTCGGTGGTCGAAGAACACCAGGTCGCCGGCGCGCAGCTCGCTTCGCGGCACGTGGCGACCGGCGTGCCACTGGTCGAACGTCACGCGTGGGAGCTCGACGCCGAGGCGGCCGTAGACGTACTGGACGAGCCCCGAACAGTCGAAGCCCTTGGGCGACTCGCCGCCCCACCGGTAGGGGGTGCCGACGAACGTCCTCGCCAGGCGCACGGCCCGGGTGCCGAGGGTTCCGTGCCGCGACGCATGACGCGTTCCGTGGCCGGAGCGCGACGCGTGGTTCAGGGCCCGGAGCGTCTGGGGGCCCACCTCGCCGTCCACCACCAGGTCGTGGCGGCGCTGGAAGCGACGCACGGCGCGGTAGGTCGTGCGGTCATAGAGGTCGCCGGCCGGCAGGTGCAGCCGCCGGCGGACGTGTGCGACCGCGGGCCCGCGGTCTCCGAGCCGCAGGATCGCGTCCTCCTGAGCGCGTCGAGCGTGCGACGCGTGGTGGCGCAGCAGCGCCCGCCATGTCTGCGGCCCGACCTGCCCGTCGACCAGCAGGTGGTGCGACCGCTGGAACGCCTTCACGGCCTTCCGTGTGTGCGGGCCGAAGATGCCATCGTCCGGCAGGTGCAAGAGGCGTTGCACACGCCGGACCAGCGTTCCGTGGTCGCCCACGCGCAGGACGCGGTGTGGAGTCCGGGCGGCATGGGCCGCCGGCGGCGGCGCCGTCGCAGCGAGCAATGCCGCGACCGCGCCGGCGCAGGCGAGGGCGCCCAGCGCCCGAAGGAGCGGGTGTTTCATGCGGTGTGCCATCGTGCCCGTGTCTCGTTCTAGGAACGGGTTGCAAAGGAGCCGTGATGCGCTCGTAAGGATTTGGCAAACGCGCCTAGCGCTCGCCGCGACCGCGCGGCGCCCACGGCGACTCGCGCAGCACCCATTCGGCCCGCGGGCCGACGGCGTGAGCAACCGGCGCAGCGACCAGGAGGGCCACCGACCCCGACACGACGAACGCCCACCGCGGGGACAGCACCGTCGCAAGGACGCCGCCCAGCACCGTGCCTGCGACCTGCCCGGAGACGGCGACCGCGATCAGGAAGGCGATCAGTCCGACGCGCTCGCCCGCTTCCGCCTCCCGAACGGCACGGGTGCGGTTCAGGACGATGGCGACCCCGTTGAAGACGCCGAGGATCGTCAGTCCGAAGGCGGCGAGCGGCAACCACGTGGACGCGCCGGCGATCATCACGGCGGCCCCCATGCCCGCCAGTGCGAGCGGAAATGCGGCGCGCCCGAAGGTTCGCGAACCGGCGAACATGCTGCCCGCGACCAGCCCGAGCGCGTCGAGCCCGAGGATCAGACCGACGGCGGCGGGCGAGGCATGGAACTGCCCGCGGAGGAGCGGCACCTGCACGCTCAGCACGACGCCGAGCACGACCGCGGCGACCGCCCAGCCGAGGGCGATCTGCCGGAGCACGGGCGACATGCGGATCCGCCTCACGGTCGCGCGGACATGCAGGGACGCCCGGCCGGGGGAGTCGACCGTCCCGGGCCGCGCGAGCGCGCCGCAGCCGGCGATCAGGAGCGCCGACGCAGCGAACGATGCGGCGTTGAGCCCGAGCGCCACGGCTGCGCCGACGCTGCCGACCAGTACTCCACCGACCAGCTCGCCGAGGAATGTCATGGCGTTGTCCGCCGAGCCGATCGCGCCGGTGGCCGGCTCGAGATCCTCGTCGGGGACGAGCAGCGGCACCGCGGCGGTCGCGAGCGGACGGAACACGCCGCCGGCCACCCCGGCCAGGCCGGCGAGCGCGACCACGATCCACGGCGTGTCGACCGCCGCCAGCACAGCGAAGACCCCGACCGATGCGACGTCAGCGGCGATCAGCGCCGCGCGTACCGGCAGGCGGTCGAGACGGTGCCCGAACAGGAAGCCGATCAGTACGAGCGGCGTCAGCTCCGCGAACAGCAGGGCGGACACCCATCCCGGAGAGCCGGTCACGTCATACATGCGGATCGCGAGCGCGATCGCCGCCATCCAGGTGCCAAGGACGCTGATAGCCGTCGCGAGCCAGAAGCGCCGGAAGCCCGGCCGGGCGGGGCCGACGGATGCGCGGATCAGCGATCGGAGGTGCGGGCGCATCGGGGCGATCCTATCGAGCGCCGCCACACGACCGCCCGTGGTGCCCGAGGATGTGCCGAACCCGCCGCGCCCGTTCACGGGGGTGGAGCGTGACCGCATCGATCCTCGGCGAGCTTGTGTGGTTCCTAAGTCGGCTTGTGGATGGATCGCCTCGCGCGGACTCCATGGGCGGGCCGGCTGTCGCGCCCGCGTGAGCCGGGAGCTCGGCCAGGCGGACCGCACGCGGCGCGTTGCTGGCGGCTGCTATCCTCGCTGCCTGCCGCGAGTTGGCGGAAGTCGTTAGCGGCGAGGTTTCCGTCGATTTCGCGCGGTTCGCAACAGTCCGGGGCGGTTAGCTCAGTTGGGAGAGCACCAGCTCGACAAGCTGGGGGTCACTGGTTCGAGCCCAGTACCGCCCATTTTCCGGAAACCCCTGCACCCGCGGGGGTTTCGTGTTGTCACGGGCGTCGACGCGGGATCCGGAGTGATCCTCACTCGTGCGCTGATCGCAGCATGAACAGGATGCGTGCGAGCTCCGACTCGAGCCGGTTCTCGCACAGTGTGTAGAGGGGTGCGGCGTAGCCGCCGTCGAGCAGTCTGTCCGTGAGGGCAACGGCGCGGAGGCACGGCGGCTCACGGCTGAGTCGTTCGATGACCTCCCGGATGGCGGGCTCGTGGCCGGCGAGGGTTGCGGCGCTCGGCGGTGGTCGTGAGGCGATGGGGATCTGATGCAGGCGCACCGCATCACCCAGCGCGCGTTGGAGCGTCGCTGCGAGCCGCCTGGTGTGTCGGAGAGAGGTCAGCCGGTGCGCTTCCCGACGCAGCTCCGCGACGGCGTGGTCGTACCCGTGGATGATCAGTGCGCGTGCCGCTCGGCGCCGCATCGTGATCTGACAGGCCAGTATGACCGTGAGGACGAGCTGGACGAGCATCGCGGCCGCCTCGAATCGCACGAGCTGGCTGAGCGTTCGGTGGGACAGCGCTGCGATCAGCAGCATGAATCCGGCGAGGCTGGCGATCTGCTTCCGTGTGGCAGCGACGGCTTCGAGTGCCCGTCGGTACGGATGCTCATGGGGGAGCAGTTGGCGTGCCGAGATCGTGCGGCTAGTCGTCTTCAAGATGTCGCTCGACCTGGTCGATTCCTGATGGCCGGCCGTTTCGCACCCAGAGGGCATGGAGCCCGGCGGCGATCACGCCGGTCGCGACAAGCGACAGCAGTGGGTAGCCGCGTCCGAGGTTGACGGCCAGCGTGAACGCGACGCTCGCCGCGCCGACGAGGTTCACCGCAGCCAGTCCGCGGCGGCCGTCGCGAAGCGAGAACCGGGCCATCGCTGTCAGCCCAGCGAGGAAGCTGACGAACACCGCGACCGCATAGAACAGCACGAGTTCCTGCTCGTGGCCGCCTGCTGCGAACAGCACGACGGCGGAGATGGCGAGGTAGACGGCCACCGACCAGTACGGCGTGTGATGGGCGTTCGCCTCGCCGAGGCTGCGCGGCAGGATGCCGACGCCTGCGCTGTCGGGGTGGCGAGAGAGGGCTTTGAGGAGGCCGGGGCCCGCCTGGAAGGACGAACTGGCGGCCGAGAGCAGCAGCAGCGAGCTGGCCGCCTGGAAGAGCACGAACAGGACGCCATTGCCGACCGAGGCTTTGGCGATGTCGGCGATCTGCGTCGAGTCGGCCTGCGGGATGCCGACGTGCAGCCGCACGGCGAGAGCGGTGATGCCGATCGTCAGCACCGCGACGATCACCATGGTGAGCACGATGGTCGCGCGGGCGAAGCGGCGGCGATCCTCCGCTCCGAGCTGTCCGAGCTGGCCGATTGCCGTCGCGGGCGCCTCCGTCCCCGTTGCAAGCGCCATCGCGACCGGAAACGAGAGCAGCACCGCGAGCAGCGGCGAGCCATCCGCACCGGTGATCGGTGAGTGTCCGTGCGTGTCGGCCGGTGACACGAATCCGTGCGCGAGGACGAGAACCGATGCTGCGACGAAGAGCATGGTCATCGCTGCGAACACGAGCCGGCCGCCGTGGCCGAACCACGTCAGCCCGGCCACGCCTCCCAGGAGACCGAGCCCGATCGCGAGCCTCGCCGGTGCGAGGCCCGGCAGGTAGGCGATCAGCGCGCTGACCGCGGCGGCCACCGAAATGGTGATCGTGAGGACGAAGTCGACGATCAGCGCACCGATCGGCAAGAAGACCCATTTCGTCCCGAACGCGCGGCCGGCCGCCTCGGCTGATCCGCCGCCCAGCGGAAAGCGGCCGACCAGCTGCCAGTAGTTCACGTCGACCAGCGCGATGATGCCTAGCACGATCAGCTGGGTCACCATCAGCAAGCTGAGATGACCATCCAGCGACCGAAGCGACGCCTCGATCGTGTACGCGACCGATGACACCGGGTCGGCCATGACGGCGAACGCGAAGCCGACGAAGAGGGCTAGCCGATAGGGCCTGCTCTGGGCTCGCGGCAGCACGGCGGTGATGGCGGTGTCGGCAGGCATGGCAATCTCCACGCCGACCCGGCTTCCCGGCACACCGCAGTCAGCGTACGGCCCGCCGCATCACGCTGGTATCCCGATTCACCACGATCGCATCACGATTGCATCACGGGCCGCGCCGCCGGATGCGGCACGGGGTGCGGGAGCGGGATTGACCGCTGAAGGCGGCGGGTACGCGTGCTCTTCACCCGAGGAGAGGAGCATGGCATGGCGCATGTGGCAGAAGAGGTGCGAGTCGACCGCCCGGTGTCCGAGGTGTACAACCAGTGGACGCAGTTCGAGGAGTTCCCGCAGTTCATGAGCGGCATCGAGCAGGTGCAGCAGAAGGACGACACGCACCTGCACTGGAAGGCGAACATCGCCGGCAAGACCGCCGAGTGGGACGCCGAGATCACCGAGCAGGTGCCCGATCAGGTGATCGCCTGGCGCGCCGTCGAGGGCGCCCAGAACCAGGGACGTGTCCAGTTCCAACAGGAAGGCGGCGGGACGCGCGTCCGGCTCGAGCTCGACGTCGAGCCCCAGGGCATCGTCCAGCAGGCGACCGACATGATGGGCATGCTGGAGGGCCAGGTGCGGGACGATCTCAATCGGTTCAAGCAGCTGATCGAGTCGCGCGGCGAGGCCTCCGGCGAATGGCGCGGAGAGGTGCGCGGCGGCGAGACCCAGTGACGCAGCCCGGGGCGGCGGTCGGCTCGAGCTGACCGCCGCCCCGGCACCTCACGGGCGAGCGGTCGCACCGCCGGCTCAGCGACGGCTGAGGACGACCACCGGGATCTCCCGGTCGGTGCGCGCGGCGTAGGCGTCGTAGTCGGGCCACACCTCGGTCATCAGCCGCCAAAGGCGCTTCCGCTCGGTGCCCGTCGCGATCGACGCCCTCACCGGAATCACCTCGCTCCCGACCTGCACGGTCACCTCGTCCGGGTGCGCCTCGATGTTCCGATACCACGCCGGATGCTCCGGGGCGCCTCCCTTCGATGCGACGATCACCCACCGATCGCCGTCCGGTTGGTAGATCAACGGCGCCGTGCGCTCCTCGCCGGAACGGCTGCCCATCGTCGTCAGCAGCAGGATGCGCGTGCCGTGCTTCCACTGCGACCCCACGGCGCCGCCCGTCTCGCGGTAGACCCGCACGTGCTCCGCGCCGTAGAGCCGATCCTCATGCGTGCTGCGCATCGTCCGCGGATGGTTCCCCGCCGCCGGGTATCTCAACCAGCCGCCTCGCCGGCATGGCCGGCGGAGCTCACGAAGCCGCCGAACCCGGGGGTATAACTCCACAGGCAACGCCGGCTCGCCGCCGAGCCCGACGCGCGACGGCCGGCTGTTGACGACCCCCCGTGAGCAGAGGAGCGGCAAGCATGACGGGAAGCATCTCGGTCGAGGATCGCGACGATGCGGTGGTGGTTCACCTCGTCGGAGAGCACGACGTGTCGACCATCCCGCTCATCGGCGACGCGGTCTCCGCGGCGATGGCACGGTCGGATCGTGTCCTCATCGACCTCTCCGGCGCCACATTCCTCGACTCGTCGGTGCTCGGCGTCGTGTTGCGCTCCCGCGACCGGTGTGTCGTGATTGCGGGGGACGGCTCCCTCGCCGCCCGGCGCATCGCCCTGCTCGGCATCGGCCATCTCCTGCACATGGGGGCGTCCTTCGAGGAGGCCGTGCAGCGGTTCGTGGGCCCCGAGCCGCTGCCGTCGGATGGCTGAACCGGCCTCCACGGTGGTTTGGGGGCGTCGCGGCTACGGTATGGCCGCACCATGAGCGAGCTTCCCGATCGCCTCGAAACCGAGCAGGACGCCCCTGAGCCGGACGTTCCGCCGCTTGCGGCACCGGTGACCGCTCCGCCGCAGGGGATGTTGCCTGCCCGGGAGCGGCGCCGGTTCTTGGTCGAACGAGGCCTGATGCGGCTCGTCGCCACGTGCGGCGTCGTCGCAATCGGTACCGCCACCGCCGCCATCCTGAGCAGCCAGGACGTCGCCGGATGGATCATCGGTCTGGTCGTGTCGCTCGTTTCCGTGGTGCTGGCCGCTCTGCTCTGGTCGTCGCGGGAGCTGTAGCCCGCCGATCGGCGGGCGGCCCGAACGAGCGTCCGGAAGCTTGGGGCTATACCGCCGATCGGCTCTGATGTACGCTCGCCGGGCCTGGGACCCGCCACGGAAGGATGTCCAGTGCCCCGCGCTCCACGTCCAGCGACTGCTCCGCGGTTCAGCCGCCCGGTCGGAGGCTGATGCCGGTGGCGCGACCGCAGTCCCGGTATCTGCTGATGGGCGCGTTGATCGTCGTGATCGCGCTCGTCAATGCCGTCTCGTTCGTCCTCGTACGGGACGCCGGGTCCACGCTCCACGACCAGGCGACGCCGCGATCGCTGGCCGTCGAGCAGCTGCGGCTGGACATCGCCGACATGAATGGCGCCCAGAACCTGTACCTGATCGACCCGGGCGGCGGCAGGCCGGTGTACGTGGCGTCCCGCACCGCCGTGCGCCGCGACCTCGCAGCCGTCCGGCCGCTCGAGACCTCCGCGGACGGCCGCGCGACGCTGGCCGGCCTGATCCGCGACGAGCGGGCGTTCGAACGCGTGGACGGGCAGATCTGGTCGTCGCTGCAGGCCGGTCAGGTCCAGGTGGCACGGTCGCTGGCGGCCGGCGCAGAGACGACCACGTACACCCGGATGACAGCGCAGGCGACCGCGCTCGACCGCGACGCGGTCGCCCGGCGCGTCGCCGCACTCGACTCCTACAACACCCGCGAGCGCATCGCCCTCGCCGTGTCGCTCACGTTCGCCGCCGCCGCGCTGGCACTGACCGTCGTCCTGCTCACCGAGCGGCTCCGCACCGGCCGGCGGCTCGACACCAGCGAGGCGCAGTTCCGGACGCTGCTCGAGGAGCTTCCGGCGGCCGTTCGCATCTACGACTCCGCACGCGACCGGGTGACGTACGCGAACCCGCGCTATCTGGAGATGTACGGCTATACGCGCAGGCACATCGACTCGGGCCTCCCCCTGCACTGGGCCGAGCGCCTGCACGACGACGACCGCGACCGCGTCGTCCACGGGTGGCTCACCGCCGCTGCCCGGGGCCGGCCGTGGTGGGACCGCTACCGGTGGGTCTCCATCGACGGGCAGGTGCTATGGGTCTCGGACTCTGAGCGGTCGCTGCCCGGTGAGCCGGGCCAGCGGCTCGGGATCGCCATGGACGTCACGGAGCAGGAGCAGGTCGCGGCGGAGCTCGAGGAGCAGCGCCGGCGCTACCGCACGCTCGTCGAACGGATGCCGCTCGTGGTCTACATCGACGGGCGCGCGGGCGATGAGGCCGTGTACGTCAGCCCGCAGATCGAGACCGTCCTCGGGGTCGGTGTGCAGGAGTGGTACGACGCGGTCGGCGACGTCGGCTTCTGGGAGCGGCACGTCCATCCGGACGATCTGGAGCGCGTCAAGCGGGCAATGGGCTACGACATGCCGGACCGGCCACCGGCGGACTACACGATCCTGTTCCGCTTCCTGCGCGGCGACGGCCAGTACCGCTGGATCGTCAACGAGGACGTGGAGGTGACCGGCGACGACGGCAGGCCGCTGTGGCGCCAGGGGCTGATCCGCGACGTCCACGACCGCATGCTCGCGGAGCAGCGCTGGGAGGACCTGATCCACCGGCTGCCCGGCACGGTGGCTCTCTGGGACAAGGCGACCGAGTCCACCGTGTACGCCTCACCGCACATCGAGCAGCTCACCGGTGAGCGCCCGGAGCTGTGGCTGGGCCGCGAGGGATTCGAGCGGTTCCGCTCGCGAGTGCATCCCGACGACCTCAACGACCCGGAGCGCTGGCGGACGGACGGCATGCCCAGCACGTATCGCTGGCGCCGCAGCGACGGGCGCGAGATCTGGATCCGCGAGATCGACGCGCCGTCGCCCGAGCGGGAGTCGGGCATCGGCGTGCTGCTGTTCGACGCCACGGTCGAGATGACCGCGCAGATGCAGCTTCGCGACGCGCAGCGCAAGGCGCTGGAGTCGCTCGCAGCGCTGGTCACGGCGGCGGAGGAGGAGCGCTCGCGGATCGCCACCGAGCTGCACGACGACACGGTGTCCGACCTGACGGCGGTGCTCATGCACATCCGCCTGCAGATGCGCCGGCGGCCGGAGCTGGAGCCGCTCGAGCGGGTGGTCAGCCAGGCCCTCGAGCGCACTCGCCGGCTGATGTTCGAGCTGCGCCCGCACATCCTCGCCCACGACGGCCTGCACGCGGCGGTCGAGCAGACGCTCAAGGTGGCGCCGGCCGAGCAGGAGTGGGAGAGCGCGGTCGACATCGACATTCCCCGGCAGAGCGATACGCTGGAAGCGCTCGCCTACCGGTCGATCCGGGAGCTGGTCGTGAACGCGCGCAAGCACAGCCGGGCCGCGCACATCAGCGTGCGGGGCAGGGAGGTGGGCGGCGAGCTCGAGTTCGTCGTCCAGGACGACGGCGTCGGCTTCGATCCGCAGGCGGTGGCGCTTCGCGAGGGAGCGATCCTGCACATCGGGCTGTCGAGCACGCGCGAGCGGCTCGAGCTCGCCGGCGGCAGCCTGGCGATCGATGCCGCGCCCGGCGCCGGAGCCCGCTTCACGATCACGCTCCCGGCCCAGCCGCGCGAGCAGGGGGCCGCGCCGAGCCCGCTGACCGGCGAGCCCGTCTGAACCGCGAACCGGGGAGGCGGAGTCTGCGATCTGCGGTAGAGCCGATTGCCCCGTAACGCGGACACCGGTGCACCTCGATCGAGGATGGCTGCGCCCGCCACCGCCGTCCGATGCTCCGCACACCGGAAAGCGGACACGAGGAGGAGGCGGAATGCAGGACGAACCCCGGCTGTCGGCCGAGACGGCCGAGACGCTGTGGCGGCGGTGGAGCGAAACTCGAGACGTGGCGTCCCGAGACCGCCTCGTGCTCTCGTATGCGCCGATGGTCAAGTATCTCGCCATGCGGAAGATCCGCGGGGCGCCGAACCACGTGTCGCTCGACGACCTGGTGGCCGCAGGGCTCCTGCGGCTCGTCCAGGCGGTGGAAGGATTCGACCCGGCGCTCGGTGCGACGTTCGAGCAATACGCCTGGACTCGCGTCTCGGGCGGCATGATCGACGAGCTGCGCAAGGCTGACTGGGCGCCTCGCAGTGTGCGCCGGCGCCAGCGGGAGATCGAGGAGGCGCGGGGCCAGCTCGCGCGGCGCCTGGGGCGCGCGCCGACGACGGCCGAGATCGCCGCGCGCCTCGGCATCGACGGCGCCGAGATCGACGCCCTGATGGCCGATGTCGACCAGGCGGACGTGAGCTCGCTGAACTCCGTCGTGCACGACGGCGAGGAAGGCGGCATCGAGATCGTCGATACGCTCCGGTCGGGCGGCCACTCGCCCGAGCAGGCTGCGCTGGCGATCGAGCGCGCCGCCGTGATCCGTGAGGCGCTGGCGCTGCTCAACGATCGCGAGCGCCTGATCGTGCGCATGGTGTTCGTCGAGGGGCGGTCGGCGCGGGAGGCCGCCCGGGTGCTCGGCGTATCGGAGTCACGCGTCAGCCAGGTGTCCCGGGACATTCGTGCCAAGCTCGCGGGCCACATCGACAGCTATGACGCTCAGGCTGCCTGATCGGCTCCGCGCCGCGTGCGATCATGGGCGCGTGCCGACTGCAACGATCAACGTCCTCGTCGTCGACGACCACGTCGCGACGCGCGCCGGCCTGAAGGCGATCCTCGCGGGCGAGCTGGACATCGTCGTGGTGGGCGAGGCCGGCACCGCGGAGGCTGCCGTGGCGATGGCGGCCCGGCGGCGTCCGGATGTCGTCATCATGGACCTGCGCCTGGGGACGTCGATGGCCGGCTTCGACGCCACCCGAGAGGTGCTGAGCGCCGATCCGTCGATCGGCGTGCTCCTGTTCACCGCCTTCGGTGAGCGCCAGCTGCTGGCGCACGGTCTCGAGTGCGGCGCACGCGGGTTCGTCGTCAAGGAAAACAAGAGCCCCGCAACCATGCGGTTTTCGCTCAACTACGCCGTTCGCCGACGTCGTGCAGGCGCTCGAGTGCGGTGCTGGTGTGGTCCCGGTGTGGTCCCGGAGCGAGCGGCCGGCATGAGCATCGCCGACCTGATCCACGCTCGGCGCGCCGAGCTCCGCGGCCGGATGGCCGTCGCGGTCGCCCACGACGACAACCTGCTCGCCGGAACCACCGCGGACGAGATGGGGTTCCTGGTCGCGCTGCTCCGCGATCTACTCGACGAGTCGCACCGTCAGGAGGCGATGCCGATCGTCGCCGCGGTCCGCGCGCGCTGGGCGCGCGAAGGCTACGCGCCGGCGGACGCGCCGACGTGATCGCTATGCTGCGATGGCCGGTAGACGCTTCGCGTCACGCCCGCCACAACACGCCCGGTTCTTCGAGCCCGGTAGTTGCGAATCGCAGACTCACTCGCAACCCGTACGCACGGAGGACCCAAAGTGGACAAGAAGCACGACTATCGCAGCCGCGTTGACGGCTCGTGGCGGTACGACATTGAGCGGATGGCGACCTGGGGCGGACAGGCGCAGCTCGATCGCTACGCCGGCCTGGTCGACGGCGTCAAGAACGAGCTCGAGGTGCTCGGCAAGGAGACCAACGGTTTCCGTGACGCGTCTGACGAGCAGCGCGCCGAGGCTGAGGTGCTGATCGGCAAGGTGCAGGTCCTCGAGGGCGTTCTCGCCGAGCCGGAGAAGTTCGCACCGAAGGGCTCGATCCAGCATCCCGTCGCGGCGAGGGATCGCCGCGGGCCCGACATGGCCGGCGTGCCGCGCAACGGCTTCGCACACCAGATGCTCCAGTCGATCGGGGACGGTGACTGGATGCAGTTGCGCGCTGCGCTCGACGGGACCAGTGGTGGCACCGTCGTGCAGCCGTACTTCGAGCCGACCGTGCTCGACCTGCCGCAGCGTGGCCTGTTCCTCCGCTCGCTGATCCCGACCACCGTCATACCCGCCAACCAGGCGAGCGACCAGGTCGCGTTCGTTCGCCAGACCGTAGCCACGCAGAACGCTGCGGCCGTGGCGGCGGGCAGCCAGAAGCCGACGTCGGTCTACACCATGGAGCGGGTCAGCCAGAAGTTCAGCGTCATCGCCCATATGAGCGAGGCGGTCGACAAGAATTTCTTCAGCGACTTCGCGTCACTGTCGACGTTCCTCGAGTCGGAGATGCGACTCGGCCTGCTGCTCGCCGAAGAGGGCGAGATCCTCAGCGGCAGCGGCACCTTCCCGCACCTGCCCGGCATCATCAACACGGCCGGCATCCAGACACAGGCACTCGGCGCCGACGTCCGATTCGACGCGGTCCACAAGGCGGTCACCAAGATTCGCCTCAACGCGCGGCGCGAGCCGGACGCCGTCGCCTTCCATCCGACTGACTGGGAAACGCTGCGGCTCACGCGCACAACGCAGGGCGAGTACATCTCGGCCGATCCGCTGTCCAGCGACCCGAACCAGCTCTGGGGAATGAAGGTCGTGACCAGCAGCCTGCTCACGCAGGGCACCGCGGTCGTCGCCTACTGGCCCGACATGCACCTCTGGGTCAGGGAGGACGCGCGGATGGACTTCCGAGACACCGGCCTCAACAGCAGCGGCCAGGACATGTTCTCCTACAACCAGCTGCTCTTCCGAGCTGAGGAGCGGGTGACGTTCAGCGTCATCCGCCCGCTCTCGGTGTGCCTCGTGACGGGCCTCTGATGAACCCGTTCGCCGCGGCGTACAACGCGCTCTCCGAACGGACACACGCACGCATCATCAACGACGTCTCCGAGCACGCACGCCGGACTCGGGGGCGTCGCCTTCCCATCGACGACGAGGGCTACATGGCAGCCAAGGACGCAGCCGAAGTCATGCGCGTCAGCGAAGCGGACCTACTCCTCATGGCACGACGCGGCGAACTCAACTGGCGCACGGTTGGCAGCGGCGTCGAGATCCAGCCGGCCATCGTCAGCGGAGCGAGCCTCCCGCCA